>JBAZTJ010000007.1:0-1819 GCA_041662005.1 Candidatus Methylopumilus sp. | reverse complement strand
CGCCGCCGGGATAGCCAAAAACGAACTTGACGTCTTCTTCCTGTAAGCAGCGGATCAGAATCTCTGCCCCCGTGATTTGCGCCGCCGGGGTTTTTGTATTGGCATCGTCCATAAATCTTGCTTGTTTTACTGATAATTGGGGAACCCAGAACAGTAACCGTTTGATGGGTTTTGGTCAAGAAGCTCAATGGTGAAAACGCGTTGATTACTAAAATAATTTTTGTCCCATTACCGGGAAATTGCGATTTTATTCCAAGGGAGGTGCCACTTTGATGAGCTCTTCAATCGTAGTCAGGCCTGCGGCAATTTTTTCTGCGCCATTAATCATTAACGGCTGCATGCCCTCTTTGTAAGCGTGAGCTCGAAGTTCTGCCAAGTCGGTATCGGGGAGGATGCGTTTTTTCAGTTCATTGCTGACAGTGAACATTTCATAAATGCCGCTACGCCCGCGATAGCCGGTATTGCGGCAGTCCAGGCAGCCAACTGCGATATATTTCTGTTTTGGTTTGGGCATGGGCCAAGTGCCAACGATGTTATCCCATTCGGATTGTTCGATGGGGACTGCCTTTTTGCAGTTGGGGCATAGCGTGCGTACCAGCCGTTGCGCCATCACCCCCAGCACTGTGGATTGGATTAAATACGACGGAACGCCCAGGTCTAGCAAACGTGTGATGGCAGATGGTGCGTCATTGGTGTGCAACGTGGATAGCACCAGATGGCCGGTGAGCGCCGCCTGGATCGCCATTTCGGCAGCCTCGACATCGCGGATTTCGCCAACCATGATGATGTCAGGATCCTGGCGTAGCAGGGTGCGTATTCCATCGGCAAATGACAGGCCGATATTTTGTTGCACCTGCATCTGATTGAATGCAGGCTCTATCATTTCGATAGGTTCTTCTATCGTGCATACATTGACTTCAGAAGTGGCAAGCTGCTTTAGGGTGGAGTAGAGCGTGGTGGTTTTGCCTGAACCCGTAGGCCCCGTCACCAGGATGATGCCGTTAGGATGGCTGGTCCACTGGCCCCAAAGTGCGGCCTGTTCGGGTGAGAAGCCTAGCTCAATAAAGTTTTTAACCAGAATGTCAGGTGTAAATACCCGCATCACCATTTTTTCACCAAACGCTGTCGGCATAGTGGAAAGCCGCAATTCAACTTCAGAACCTTCGGTAGTCAATGTCTTGATGCGGCCATCCTGCGGGCGGCGCTTTTCTACCATGTCCATACGCCCCAGTAGTTTGATGCGGCTGGTGATGGCGTTCATGATGTTGGATGGGAGCTGGTAAACCTGATGTAATACGCCATCGATACGGAAGCGCATCAAGCCAAAGCCGCGACGAGGCTCAAGGTGGATATCGCTGGCACGTTGCTCGAAAGCATACTTGAATATCCAGTCAACGATATTCACTACATGCTGCTCATTGGCATCGAGATTTCTGTCTTTGCCCAGCTCGACCAGTTGTTCCAGATTCTGTACGCCGACTATTTGCCCAGCTTTAGCGGTATTGGCCAGATTCATGGAGTTAGCGAGGTTGTATATTTCCGGTAGATAACGATTGATTTCAAGCGGATTGGCGACCACCAGCTTGATTTTCATCTTCAGGATGCGTTCAAGATCCGGCACCCAGTCATTGTGGTAAGGGTCTGCCGTGGCAATAATGGCTTCATTGGCACCTACTTTTACCGGCATGATCTTGAGGCGCTCAGCATAAGCCTTGGAGATGATCTGGGTAATAGAGCCAAAATCCAGTTTTAACGGGTCCACATGGTAATACTCGAATCCGGCACGTGCAGCCAGCCATTCAGTTAAGCCTTCAACGGT
>JBAZTJ010000006.1:11609-37200 GCA_041662005.1 Candidatus Methylopumilus sp. | reverse complement strand
ATGAATTACAAAGTCAACATGGTCTGATTGACTGGTTTTTATCCCAGCAGGATAGCTGTAAGGGGTTTAGGCGTGCGATATTTTCTGGCCTGCCGACGGTTGCCCTAGCGCAGGTTATTCGCGATGTTGTGATTCCGCACCCCGATCTCTGCGGGGTCTACCATGTCGCTGCCAAGCCGATTTCCAAGTACGATTTGTTAACTTTAGTGGCGGAAGTCTATGGCAAGTCCATTGAGATTGTGCCTGACGATCAATTGTTTATTGATCGTTCGCTAAATTCTGAGCGTTTCAGGCAAGCAACTGGATATATGGCTGCCGAGTGGCCTGAGCTTATTAAATTAATGCATTCTTATCAATAATTCTGGGTTGCGAAACATGTTTAAAGACAAAGTGTTGATGATTACTGGCGGTACAGGTTCATTTGGAAATACAGTTCTTAAGCGCTTCTTGGGTACGGACGTAAGTGAGATTCGTATCTTCAGTCGTGATGAGAAGAAGCAGGAAGAAATGCGTATCGCCCTCAACAATGACAAGCTCAAGTTCTACATCGGGGATGTCCGCGATTACGACAGTATTCATCAGGCTTCGAAAGGTGTGGACTATGTGTTTCACGCGGCTGCGCTCAAACAGGTACCTTCTTGTGAGTTTTACCCAATGGAAGCCATCCGCACAAACGTGTTGGGCGCAGAGAATGTGATGTCTGCTGCAATCGCGAATAATGTTAAACGAGTTGTAGTGCTGAGTACAGATAAGGCAGTTTATCCAATCAACGCCATGGGTATTTCCAAGGCGATGATGGAGAAATTAATGGTTGCCAAAGCAAGAATGCAAAACGATGGGGAAACGGTGCTTTGTGCTACGCGTTATGGCAATGTGATGGCCTCGCGAGGGTCAGTGATCCCGCTATTTGTATCTCAGCTCAAAGAAGGGAAATCCCTGACGATTACTGATCCGAATATGACGCGATTCCTGATGTCCCTCGAAGACTCTGTCGATTTAGTGTTACATGCATACGAACATGGTAATCAAGGTGATATTTTTATTCAAAAGGCACCAGCCTCTACGGTGGCTGACTTGGCACAGGCGCTGAAAGAGCTGTTTGGTAAAGATAACCCGATTCGCACCATTGGTACGCGTCACGGCGAAAAGTTGTATGAGTCGCTCGTCTCTCGTGAGGAGATGGCCAAGGCCGAGGATAATGGTGGGTACTATCGTATTCCTGCAGATAATCGTGACCTTAACTACAGTAAGTTTTTTAGCGATGGTGAAGAGAAAATTTCTCAACTAGACGACTACACTTCCCACAATACTCAGCGGCTCAATGTGGAAAGTATAAAAAAGCTTTTGCTGAAGCTGGATTACATTCAGGAGCAGCTCGATGCTTAAGGTAATGACGATCGTCGGTACTCGGCCAGAGTTGATTAAAATGAGCCGTGTGATTGCAGAGCTTGATTTGCACACTCATCACATTTTAGTTCACACCGGGCAAAACTATGATTATGAACTAAATCAGGTTTTCTTTGAGGATCTCAAAATTAGAAAGCCGGATTACTTTCTGGAGGCAGTGGGTGATAATGCTGCCCAGACTATTGCTCAGGTGATCATGAAAGCGGATGCAGTGCTTGAAGCAGAACAGCCGGATGCTGTCATGCTTTATGGAGATACCAACTCATGCCTTGCCGTCATCGCCGCTAAGCGCCGAAAAATCCCTGTATTTCATATGGAAGCAGGGAATCGATGTTTCGATCAACGTGTCCCTGAAGAGCTTAACCGAAAGGTGCTTGACCATCTCAGTGACATTAATTTAGTGCTTACTGAACACGCAAGGCGCTACTTGATAGCTGAGGGGGTGCGCCCAGAAACGATTATCAAAACTGGCTCTCATATGCGAGAGGTGCTGGACTATTACATGCCTCAAATTGAGAGTTCTGATGTGTTGGCACGCTTGGGGCTGCAACAAGATAAATTCTTTATTGTCAGTGCGCATCGTGAAGAGAATGTGGATACATCAGGCAATTTGCGTGATCTCTTAATTACACTAAATGCATTGGCTGAGACTTATAATTTTCCGATTATAGTCTCAACGCACCCTCGAACCAGAAAACGGTTGGATGACCTGGATTTTGGCGAGCTTAACAAGCTGGTGTACTTTGCTAAACCTTTTGGCTTTTCAGATTACATCAGATTGCAGATGGAGGCATTTTGCGTCGTTTCTGATAGTGGAACAATTACCGAAGAAGCCTCTTTGCTGAATCTGCCAGCAATTACCATCCGAAATGCACATGAGCGGCCAGAAGGGATGGATGTTGGCACATTAATTATGAGTGGATTAAAGAAAGAGGGGGTTCTTGATGCCGTGAGAGTGATTACCGCACAGCACGACAGAGCCTCGCGTGTGATGTCAGTAGTAGCGGATTATGAAGCCGGGTCGGTATCTAAACAAATACTCAGAGTCGTAATGAGTTATGTAAATTACGTTAACCGAACCGTTTGGTCGTTAGATAGCTGATTAAAAGCATGTTATTAATATTGCCGCCTTACAAAATCTTAACTTCATGACGAAAGTTCTAGTTACCGGGGCCAGCGGTTTTGTCGGGCGCATTTTGTGTTCTGAGCTTGGTCGGCGTGGGTACAAAGTACGTGGCGCAGTTCGTAACTTATCTCGTAAATCTAGGTTAACTTGCGAGCTTGTCGAGATTGAAGACCTAAACTCTCTTACAGACTGGTCATCAATACTTGATGGCATTGATGTGGTAATTCACTTGGCTGCACGCGTACATCTAATGCATGACGATGCAGTTGATCCGCTCGCGGAGTTTCGCAAGACTAATGTCGAAGGTACATCAAAGCTGGCAATTGCAGCTGCCACAAATGGCGTCAAACGTCTGGTATTTCTTAGCTCCATCAAGGTGAATGGCGAGCAAGCAAATGAAAGCTACCCTTTTACGGAGTCCGATCTTCCTGAACTGCTGGATCCTTATGCGATTTCAAAATGGGAGGCCGAGCAAGTGCTACGTCGAGTGGAGCATGAGACGGGGCTCGAAGTGGTGATTATTCGTCCCCCATTGGTTTATGGGGCTGGTGTGAAGGCAAACTTTCTTCATTTGATGAAGGTGGTCGATGGTGGAGTGCCCCTGCCTATGGGAGCCATAGATAATCATCGTAGTATCATCTATGTGGAAAATTTGGTTGATGCTCTTATTACCTGCGCTAGACATCATGCGGCAGCCGGTCAAACTTATCTGGTCAGTGATGGAGAGCCTCTTTCTACCCCACAACTGGTTCGGGCAATGGCGGATGCACTGCACCGTCCTAGTCGAATTTTTTCTATACCTTTAAGGGTTATGCGAGTAATAGCAAAGCTTGCTGGCAAGTCTGCTGTAGTAGATAGGCTTACTCAATCGCTCGTGGTGGATAGTTCGAAAATATGCAACCAACTTGGTTGGCAGCCACCTTTTACCACGGAGCAGGGCTTACAAGCCACTGCTGTATGGTATGCAGACCTAAAAATAAGGCCATGATGGATTATATGCAGTATTTTATGCTCACATTTATTGTTACATGCGTAGCGATTTTTTTATTGTTAAAAACGCGTCTGGTCAACATCGCGCTAGATAGACCTAATGCGCGATCGTTGCACAACAATGTCATACCGCGTACTGGTGGTTTGGGAATTATGCTAGGAGTCTTGACGGTTTGGATGCTGATGGCACAAATGTGGATATGGCTCGTGCTTCCGCTGCTGCTGGTTATAGTTTCATTAATTGATGATGTGCGTGAGCTAACTGTAAGTTGGCGTCTTTTAGCGCAATTATTAGTTTGCTCTATATTTGTTTGGATTACAGCCACTGATTTTGCTTGGTGGGCTATGTTTTTGGTGGTTTTGGCGCTGACCTGGATGGTGAATCTCTATAACTTTATGGATGGTTCAGATGGTCTGGCTGGTGGAATGACATTGTTCGGATTTGGTGCTTATGGCATAGCTGCTTTTTTATCCAATGATATGAATTTTTCCTTAATGAGCGGTTGTATCGTCACTGCAGCATTCGCTTTTTTGCTGTTCAATTTTCATCCTGCACGAATTTTTATGGGTGATGCAGGTTCCGTACCTTTAGGTTTTCTTGCTGGTGCGATGGGGCTGTATGGCTGGCAACATGATTTATGGCAGGCATGGTTTCCAGTGGTGGTTTTCTCACCATTTATTGTTGATGCTACGGTTACCTTGCTGAAAAGATTAGTACATCGGGAAAGGTTGTGGGAGGCGCATCGAAGCCATTTTTATCAGCGCCTGGTACAAATGGGTTGGGGGCACCGCAAGACTGCCATTGCAGAGTATGTGCTGATGTTTCTCGTTGGGGCATCAGCATTGTTATTGCTTAAAAGTTCTACCTCATTGATTCTAATTGGATTGTTATTTTGGCTGTTTCTGTATTTGATCATTATGTGGATGATTGATAAGCGTTGGTTGAAATTGCAACATTTAGAAGGTTCTTTTTAGGTAAAATACCCTTAAACAAGCTAAGGAAAAAGTAGCGCAATGTCTTTGCGAAAATTAGTACTAAAAAAATTAGTCATCTGTAGAAAGTCAATTAGTTGGAGAACCGCTTCTGCATTTACCCATGACATTTTCGGTGCCAGCTTAGCTTGGTTCTTCGCTTATCTGCTGCGTTTTAATTTTGATATTCCATCAGAATTCGTTGGAGCATTATGGCAGACAGCCCTGTGGGTGGTGCCCTTGCAAGTAGCAATTTTTGTAAAATTTGGTCTTTATCGCGGTGTTTGGCGTTTTGCCAGTGTTCCTGATTTACAACGAATTCTTCTAGCGGTCTCTGTCTCAACATTGGCTGTAACGGCGTTGCTTTTTATGTTCAAACCACATGGGATTGTGCCACGCTCAGTACTGATTCTTGATCCTATTCTATTGGTACTGATTGCTGGTGGAAGCCGATTTTTATATCGTGCATGGAAGGACCATAAAATATACGGCCTTACCCAAACCAAGGGCCAGCCTGTACTTGTGATTGGGGCTGGCGAGACGGCTATAGCACTATTGAAGGATTTAGCGCGCAGTGAGGAATGGAGGGTTGTCGGGTTGCTTGATGACGATGCTACCATGCATGGTAGACATTTGCTTGGGGTTAAGGTTTTGGGCGATTTGTCCAGGTTGTCGGAAGTGGCTGAGGTCCTGATGGTAAGTCATGTTATCGTTGCCATGCCATCTTCGGATCATCAGGCAAGAAGGAGAACCGTAGAGCAGGCAAATAAAAATGGCCTGACTGTCCTCACGGTTCCCTCTTTTGAGGACTTGATGAATGGCAAGATAAGTATTTCCCAAATTCGCCGTGTAGAGGTTGAAGACCTTCTCGGCAGAGAGCCTGTAAGGCTGGATGATCATGGTTTACACGAACTTATTGAGGATCGCGTCATTATGGTCAGTGGGGCCGGTGGTTCCATAGGCTCCGAGCTTTGCAGGCAGATTGCCAGATATCAGCCAAGGTTGCTGATCTGTTTTGATATTTCTGAGTTTGCGCTATATAAGCTTGAGCAAGAGTTTTCCAATCATTTATCTCAGATTAGCGTTGCATATGTTGTTGGTGATGTAAAAAATGAAAGACGATTGAAAGCTTTATTCCAGCGTTATCGACCTGTAGCAGTTTTTCATGCTGCTGCTTATAAGCATGTGCCGTTAATGGAAAAGGAAAATGTAGCCGAAGCATTGACGAACAATGTAGTCGGCACCTACACCTTAGCTAAAGCCTGCAAAGAAGCTGAGGTAGAGAAGTTTGTAATGGTTTCAACTGACAAGGCAGTTAATCCTACCAATGTGATGGGTGCAAGTAAGCGCTTGGCTGAAATGGTCTGCCAGGGCCTACAAGAGAAAACTGGCACGCGCTTCGTCATCGTGCGTTTTGGCAATGTTTTGGGCAGCAGCGGTAGCGTGATTCCTAAGTTCCGTGAGCAAATAGCCAAAGGCGGACCAATTACCGTGACTCACCCTGAAATTACACGTTATTTTATGTCTATCCCGGAAGCTGCACAGTTAGTGATGCAGGCAGGTTTGATGGGGACTGGGGCTGAGATTTTCGTGCTGGATATGGGTGAGTCGGTGCGGATTGTCGATCTGGCAAGAGACATGATCAAACTTTCAGGTCTGCACGAGGATGAAATCGAAATCCAGTTCACGGGCCTGCGGCCTGGTGAAAAGCTGTATGAAGAACTACTGGCGGACGATGAGCACACCTTACCAACTCATCACGAAAAACTACGCATAGCTGTGGCGAGAACTGCTGATAAAGCTTGGGTAAAGGCATTGCTAAAATGGATAGAGGCTGCAACCATTGCTGATGAAGACACTATCAAGCAAGAGCTCAGTATGTGGGTTGAAGAGTATGTTGGCGATATCAATGCAGTTAAGCCGGAAAGTAAGCCAGCATTAGCGCCTAGGTCGTCCACCATTCACTAAGGGATGTTCTGCTGGTTTTTTAACTATATTTTTAGATAACTTAATATGCATACCAATCCACAACAACTTCTCGAACAATCTGAAATAATCTACGAAGCGGAAGCTGTAAATCTGGCTGTTGACAAGTTATCGCGAGACCTTACAACCAGTCTGGGAGAGTGCAAACCTTTGGTGATGTGCGTGATGGGTGGGGCGGTGGTGTTTTCTGGGCAACTGTTACCCAAGCTGAACTTTCCTTTGGAATTCGATTATGTGCAGGCGAGCCGTTACCACAACAAAACAGAAGGGCAGCAGTTGGTATGGAAGGTCGAACCTAAAGAGAATGTACGCGGCCGCACGGTGTTGCTGCTAGACGATATACTGGATGAGGGCCATACATTGCAAGCTATTCGGCAGAAATGCCTGGAGCAGGGTGCGGAAAGGGTGGTGATTGCCGTGCTGGTGGAGAAGCAGCTTGGTCATGCCAAACCCGTTACTGCAGACTTTGTAGGATTGACAGTGCCAAATCGCTACGTATTTGGCTGTGGTATGGATGTCTACGGATGGTGGCGCAATCTGCCGGCCATCTATGCGCTTAAAACCTGATAGGACTGGGTCTTAAGAAACCCGTGGCCTAAAAAGCTCGGGGCTTACTTCCCAGGTTTATGCAGAAAGATCGGGCTTAGCTCAATCGCCGTATTTTCAGTTGAAATAAAAACTTGCCCGTCCTGAATATTGCAGCTTATCTGCATGCTGCGCTGAGCCATCGGGCTTAATGACTGGCTTTCTGGCAAATTAATCACGGTTAAGTTGCTTTGCTTCTGTAGCTGCTTACTGTTCTGGCTCCACCACATATCAGCGGTACGGCCACCATAGATCATCAACACAACCTGCTTTGCCCGCCCACAAGCTTTACGAATTTCACGTTCATCCGGCAAGCCGACATCCATCCATAACTCAATTGAACCCGTGAGATCCTTTAACCAGAGATCGGGTTCTTCCTCATCACTTAAGCCCTTGCCAAAGACCAGGGCTTCATCGGCGTACAGGGCAAAAGCAACCAGTCGCACCATCATGCGTTCTTCGGTTTCTGATGGGTGTCTGGCCAGCGTCAGATTGTGCTGCTGATAATAATTGCGATCCATGTCCGCAATTTGTAAATCAACTTTATGGATGGTGGATTTCAATGCCATGATTAGTGTTCTTGTGCTGTCGAGTCAGGGGCAATAATCAAAACTCTGATGCCTTGGCATTCAACCTTTTGGCCGATGCGTATTTTCGCCGTTTTACGGCTTTCGAGTTTGCCGTCAACTTTGACCAAGCCTTCGGCCACCATGGTTTTACCGCGGCCGCCGCTATCAGCTAGGCCGACAAGTTTGAGCAGGTTGCAGAGTTCAACGTAGTCTTTGTCGAGATGAAATTCAATGGTTTGCATAGAGTCCACAGTGATGTATGAGGTAGAATACGATCTAAATGTAATTTAATGGCACGCGAATTAAAGCTTCAAACTCAACATTGTGGTCTAGTAAATAAAAAACCGCATGAGCTCATACAAGCAATCACGCGGTTTTATACTAATTCAAATGCAATTTGTTTGGTGCCCAGAAGAGGCTTTAAGGACTCTAAGTACCCTCTGGAAACCGCGTCAGTACTGTCTTCTGTGATGGTGAGTTTATAAAAGTACCACAATAGTACCACAGCATCCCGCGAGAAATGCGGAGTGGACTATACCATACAGAAGGGATTTATACTGTGGATAACACCTCAATTCAAAAGCTATCATCAGCTCTAATCAAGTCATCAGTAATAATTTCAATTGCAGTCATATTTTCAGCCAAGCTCATGAGTCCAAAAGTAGGGCGCTATATGGTTGCCCCATCGAAGGAAAATTGGGTTCTGGTATCTGATACTAAAACCGGTAGGTCTTGGGAATGTATAAACCGGCAACAGTACCTAGAAACTTTGGAGTTCAATCGTGAAGATTTACCTAAGGGCTTTGAAGGGTGCTATGAGATGTCTGTGCCTTCTAAGGTTCAGAGAATGGTAAGCTACGAGAGCAATACACTGTAATTACATCTATTTAGATTAGACCAGTTTCCACATAATCTACTTGAATTGCTGGAAAGCCAATTGATATGGAAGAGCAAGTTAACCAGTTACCCCAGGGCTGGGCAAAAGATGCGCTGACTCAATTTATTAGTTATGCTCAAAATAACGAGGTTGCTACGTTTTCTAACCTTAGCGATTTCTTTGATGTGCTAATTAATGTTGACGCTGTTCTCCTAGATTCTTCTCAGTATTGTCTTTTACAGCAACACAAACCAAATCCTTCTATCGGGTTCTTACTGTATATAAACGCACATATGCATTTTAGAGCATTAGTGCGGATGGTAACTTCAGGTCAATGCCTTTCAGCTTACCCCCTGGGGAGGGCTGCTCTTGAAGGTGCTGTTTATGGGTGGTATTTGGTAAGTTTTCCAGATGCTGAGAAGCTGTGGCATAACAAGCCCAATAAAAATGATAAAGATGGGTTGAGGAAATGGGGTAGAAGTTTTTCTTTTTCTAATATCAAAAGACTTATCACTGAAAAAGACGCAGACCTTGGCAGAATGATTGAGTATATAAATGAGGAAGCTATTGAGTTAGGGGCGCATCCAAACCAGACAAGCCTTTACAGTAACTTCGAAATTAAAATGAATCCTGCTGGGGCTAGGGTTTATTCGATGAACTGCCTACATCGGCATGGTTTACTTATGGCAAGAACTATAATGTTTGCAATTGAAGTTGGAATAGCACAACTCAGATTAATATCCAGTATCAATGAAGAAATTGAAAATCTCTTCCACCTCGAAGGTAAAATCCAAAAGTTATTTGATGAGTTTGAATCCATTAGACCAAAGCTTGAAGAGTTTGGTGATTTGGATGGGGCTGCGGAATGAATTGATAGGCATGTATAAAAAAATAGAACCCACCTGAAGTCAATCAAGTAGGTTCTAATTGTTTACTCTACAGTCGCCTTAGCCTTATCTTTTGCCTTATTGCTTGCTGACCAAACACCAGCCCCGATCTGCAATCCGGTACCGATTAAGGTAGGTTCCCTTGAGGCTGTCTGAGCGTTACTCGATTCGCCTCTGGCTTGGATTAATCTTCCATCCCATGAGGTTTGCAGAATCTCGTTAGAACGGTTCTTTTCAAGCGAAGCCCTATCTGTGCCTTCCTGAAACAAAGAATCGCCTAATAGACGGTCTGCTGACAATCCCAGCGCACCTGATTCACCAGCAATAGTGGCGATCTTGGCACGTTCTAGCATTCCCTGTTTAACTCGCTCAGATTCCTCCAGGGCGTACTTGTCGTTTACCTGTTCTTGCTTCACAGCATTTTGCTCATACCCAAGCTCAGTCTGTTTTGCAGTGGCTTCGTATTGATTCTCTGCCGTTGCCTTTCCACCTACATATTGCAGGACAGAAAGCCCGGCTGTAATCGCTAGTGGGTTACACACTGGCTAACTTCCTTAATGAAAATCCCTTGAGGTAGGCCAAGAGTTTCACCAGCGGGGTCTTAGGTTTCTCGTTAAAGGTTTGTCCGTGGGTAATCAACTTGTAGAAGATATCCAGAAGGCTCCTAAAGTGGAATCCCACAGCTGCCTTAGTGGCTTTTGAGCATGGCTTTCTATAAATGTAGCCCGTAGCTGGTGCGGTTACTTCATCCCTTGGAGCCAGCCTTAAGATTGCAGTAGTGATCTGCTCAGTTAGGACTTCGTTGGATGGGTACATAGAAGGGTTGCGTGTGGCATGTGCCAAGATTGCTATACCCTCAGTGAGAATCTGTAGGCCTGTGACGTTACCCCTAAGTAATCTAGAGGCCTCGCTGGTACCTATGAAGTCTTTACTGTTAGATGACTCAGATAGCCAGTTATCTAGATTTGAGACTGCTTTGATTAGGGAGGGGTTAAGAGCCTGGCCGGTGAATAGTGCTGTGACTTCTTTAAGTTCCTGTGAGTATTTTCTACGGGGTAATGCTTTAGTTATTGCTAAGGGTGACTTAACGGACGTGACTGTGCCTTCGATCATAAAATCTACTTTCTATACATGATTAATGGGGATTATTTGCTGGGGTGAAACTAAAGATTCATACCGGGGAAATGGTATGGGGTAGGGAAGGATAGGTTTAGGGGAAGGTAAGCTTTCTGGTTAAGTTAAAAATAGATAATAAGGCACGAATGACTGAGACATTTTTGGGGGTTAATTTCATGCAGCCTAAGGGAGAGAAGGGCTTCCACGGATTCTGTTGATAGCGGTGTCGAATTTAGACAGCCCGTAAGGTACCGTTAAGTAACTTAAAGGCCATCAAATTGATTTCTGCTATATTACTTAGAAGGCATCCTGATGATCTCCGCAGGGTTCATCGGCTGGTAATGGTGGTGCAATCTTATCTAAGGTGGACCCCAAGTTTGTCAGCCAGTCTCTGAGCTGCTCTCGGGATTCCCGGTCACTTTGCCTTGCTTGATTAATAAAGCTATCAGCGAAAAGGTCTCGTTCTCTTGAGGTCAAGTCAGGCATATCTACCAGCCTCTGTCCAACACCCTCAGTGTTGTTCGGGTAGGGTTCCTCGGGTTCATCTTTGCTCATTTTCTTAAAGACAGTGGGAAATTCCTTTTCCATCCAGTTCCTTATAGTATGGTGAGTAACGAGGGTGAGTTCCTTTGCCATTTCACGGTAAGGCTTGTAACGATTTCCATCACGATTGGCACCGCCCTTGACGTAGGCTTTGAACAGCTCACGCTTATCTTTACCGTTTAGTCCAAGTCCATTGTTCAGGTTCTCTTTACCGCCAAGGAATCGCAAGTAATGGATGTTAGCCCCTTCGGGCACATCGACAATTCTTACAGGCACCCTTGTGGATTGACTAGCGCCAGTATTTATAAGAGCTTGGATTCTGTGCCACCCATCAAGCAACTTGTACAGATCACCGAACTGCCCTTTTGCCCTGGCTACGAGCACCGGAGGGAATACTGCCCCGTTTGTGTATGCGTTCTCATAGTCCCTAACCTTGTTTGGGCTCATTTCTACTCTGGTCTGTAATGCGGGTACTAGCTCAATCTGAAGTAACTTAAGGGTTTCAATCTTAGCCATGCTTAACCTCAGAGACAGCCTGGGCTTCATGGTCTGCAAGGATTAGGGCTATTACCTGATTGTTGTTAATGAGTACCTTATGAGTCTCTTGGTACTTTCTCTGGTACTTCTTAAGGTACTCGAATGTAGGTAGGGGTAGAGCAAAGCTTCGGAATACCCGTTTAGTTGTTTCGTTCATTTGTTTCCTTCTACAGATAGTTGTTAATTATGGGGATTGCGGACGGTTCTTATACCTATAGTGCCTTGTAGCTTGGTTAGGTACCTGATTCCAATGTGGAAACTGCCTGTTCTCCTAAAGTACGGACTTACTCGATTAAGTGATTGTTACTTTAGGAAAACATCCTATACAGTACCCCCGAGCAATCGCTCCGGTGTCTCATAAGTTTTAAGTGGTAAGACATTAATTTCATAATGATGGAATGCACCTCTTGCATGTCTCATAAGTTGTCTCATATAATGTTATCAGAAGTCTTTAAGATTAATGAGACATTGAACTGGAGATTAATATGAAAGTTGGATATGCGAGAGTTAGTACCCTGAGCCAAAGCTTGGATGCTCAGTTAGCTTCTCTGACCGATGAAGGTTGCGAAAAGATATTCGAGGAAAAGGCTAGCGGTAAGAATGCGGACGACCGTAAGCAACTTCAGGCAGCACTAGAGTTCGTAAGGGCTGGTGATGTCCTGATAATTACCAAACTAGATAGGCTTGCCCGTTCAATGTCTGACCTGAGCATCATTGCCAAGCAGCTCAAAGCTAAAGGCGTTGGACTGAAAGCCTTAGATCAACCAGAGATTGACACTACGTCAGCTATCGGAGAGTTGCTGTTTAATGTACTCGGGGCAGTTGCAGCCTTTGAGAGATCATTAATCAATGAGCGAACCGCTGAGGGAAGGCTTAAAGCGATTCAGCAGGGCGTTAAGTTCGGAGCCAAGCCTAAACTCTCGGATGAACAAGTAAAGTTGTTAAAAGCTGAGGCAGCAGGTTGGAGCGGTAGCAAGGCCGCATTGGCTGAGAAACACGGAATAAGTAGGGCTAGTCTGTACAGAGTATTAGGCGACAGATTGTAGAGAGATTCATTTTTAGCCCTGCTATCCTATAGTATCCTGTAGCTCAACTAAGTCATTGATATTTTCTGTACCTGATTGATTCTATTAGGGGCACGGTACGTTATTCCATGAGCTTACAGCCATTATTTACCCCTTCCCCATATCCTTACCCCAGTCGCTCAGAGATCGTGCGTTACCGTGCGATTGCATTTCCGATTACCTAAGGAGATAGTTTCTTTAGAGGGAAGGTTGCTCTATGAGGATAGTTGTCATAAAGTAACTAAGTACATGATTAATATAAATATTATTGTATACCCCCATTATTTCATGCTAACCTTCAGTTACTTTCAAATTCACTGAGAGATTAACTAAAGGGGCTGTAATGTCGTTAATGTTAGAAGTAACTCTATCCACCATCTTTATTAGAACTTCCTCATTTGAGGCTTATCTTCATCCGGTACAAGAATCGTCATGGGGCTATCGTAAAGATTCCCCAACAGACCGCGAGTTGAATCTTGGTAAGTTGAAGCTAATCGTTAGTAAAGTCTAATCCACCAGCCAGCCCTTTAAGATTCAATCTGGGGGCTGCTATCCTATAGTATGTATGAGCTAGCCTAAGTGCCTGAATTACCAGTAATGTAATTGAATCCGGCCTCATCTTTGGATTGAGATAAGGATTGAGCCGCTGGTGTACTATCAGTCAATCGAGGGGTACGGGGGTATTCGGTCAACAGATACGTAAGGTGACCCACTCACATTTTTTATACAAAACTATTCCAAGTTACTTGCCTTTCCGCTGACCTGAAAGTGACATATAGTCGCTCTATAAATTAATAGGGATTAACTATGACCTTCACGTTAAGTGACATTATCCAATATACGGGGTTAGTAATAGCCTTATATGCTGCACACCATAATAGAGCAACGGCAAAAGCTGCGATTGAACAGGCGACTGCTGCAAAAGCTCAGTCTGCTATAGCGCTGGTGGATTCTAAAAGCGCACATAAACAGGCGGAGGCTGCTAATCTACAAGCCGAAGCCGCCAACTTGCAGGTAATGGAAGCTAAACAATCCAATCGAATTGCACTGTTAGAAAAAAGGGTCAAGATAACTACAGAGTTTCATAAAATATTAATCTCCTTTATCAATACAAATCCAAGCGATATGAACCAAGATAAAGATTTATGGCCTTTTTATAGTTCACTAACCATTACAGAGTTCTATTTCACGAAGGATGTTAGTGATCTGCTAAAGGGGATATTCGTGGACATGGCTGAGCTATACAATGAGATTGATGATTGGCAAGCAATACTCAAATCACAGGATTTTTCCAAAGTTATGGAATCGAACCATAAGAAAATTTTTATTGAAGAGACTAAAGTTAAGCTTAGGGAGCGTATGTACAATGCATTTGACATACTTAAATCTGAAATTAAAGATGACAGTTGACCCATGTGCGGAGGCGCTAGGTTCAAGGAGTCATCGGGTAAAGAGTGCAAGCTTTACATCATGATATGTTAGATTAGTGTCCCATTATCCAAAATGCCCTGCTTTTTCCACCAACGAGTAGTATTCAGAAAGATCAGTGAAAGGTATGCCATTCCTAGAGCTCTGTAGTAGTAAACTGACCACCTGAGACTCATATGAGTTATGACGTTCGATATTCATTTGATTAATTTTTTTATTGGTTAAACCTGTTAGTTTCATGTAGAAATTTATAAGCTGTAAATACGAAACAGTAATTGACGGTCTAGGTTCGCCGAAATCGCTCTTATCGGAGATGACTAAATGAGCAGAATCGAGTTTTGACACCTCCGCTTTCGCTAACTTCTCAATATCCCCTTCCCTGTGATTATGCTTAATGATCAGAATGTAAATTAAAAAGGGGTAATGTAATTTTTCATCTCCACAGGTCAAAAGAATAGATTTTAACTGGATACATATTTGTTCTTTATCTCTCAGTCCTAAACCAAATAGTGATGACATTTGAGAAAACATGTAAGCCAATACGTTTCGCGCGGGGTTCAGGGCAGGTTCAATTGGGAAAAATAGCTTTTCATTACTAATGCGATACTTCTTAAACAATGCTTCGCTAAACCCCATTGTGTCTGGTAAGGATAGGTTGTATTCCTGATTGAAAAATCGCTTTAGATAACTGAATGAATCAAACTGATTTCCATAAATAGCTTTGATTGAATTAACTAATTGCTCCTTGTTAGTTGCGACAATAAAGAAAACACCTTTTGAGTTAAATATATGTTTAATGTTCTCTAATAATTCAACAGCGAAATCTGGTCTACATCTATCTAATTCATCTACCAATATGTACATAGGAAACTTGAAATTAGAGTCCTCATTTAGCGCAACCATTAAGTCTTCAAGGTTTGTTTTAAAGTCTAAAATTAATTGTTTTAATTGTTGATGCTCGTCAAGAGACTTTTGGACAATTTTGCCAATTATGTTCTCTGACTTTTCGCTTATTTTGTCGCCCATTGTAGCAATATCATTTTCGTCGATACCTACAATACCTTTCAACTCGGCTAATGAATAACCAGTCAGCTTCTTAGCAAGAATACTAGTCCCAATTCCAGCGACAGCACCAATTATCTTTTTCCCCTTCTCGTTAAATGACTTTAACAAACGCTTTCCATTGGGAGTCTTATCTACATATGGCTTTAATGACGATTGTATTTCCGATATAAAGCTTAATAACGGCGTATTTGTGTAGTCATTTCCCCATGCGTCAAAGTAGACGACAGGGTGGTTTAACTCCATTAAATCCAACTTCAAGTTGTCCAGAAAAAACGTTTTGCCATATCCCCAAGGCGCATTAAGATTCAACACGAAAGAGCCATATAGAGTTTCATCAGTTTCACCCCCATAAAGGGCATTCAGATATTTAATTAGGTAACGACCCTCACCAGTGCGTTGTAAGCTGTCATTGGGCCAGGTGGATTCGAGCTCTTCTAAAGTTTTCATTTAAGTTATTCTTTTATACTGGTTAGTTAATACTAAATTAAATTCATTATAGAGTTTGATTTTAAATCTATAAAACCGTCGGTAGCTCATCCCAAGAACCCGTATAGTTAGGACTCTTAAAAGCCCTCCGCATTACCCAGGCTTGCTCTACCCCTTCAGAAGCAATCTTAACGGTTCCTCTCCCATACTTCAGATTCAGGTTATCCAGCGTAGTCATTAGCCTGTCGGACTTCTCGTCGTTCTCAGAGTACCCGAATAGATCAATCTGCTGGCCTCCCTTGGGTACCGTATCCATCAGCATGACACCGCACTTCTGATAATACACATCTGGCTTATGTATCTGCTTAAGTAGCCATAGTGCGGCCTTAGTGATCTGAAAGGTTGAATCTGTAGGGCTCGGTAAGTTAACCACCTGGCTGGCTGAGTAGTATTCCGCCTTATCGTGTGGGCTATTCATCACGAATACATATACAGCATTAGCGTACAGTTCCTTACTACGCATACGCCTTGCTGCTGTCCCTGCGTGGAAACTAATAGATTCCTCTAGGTCTGACAGTTCACTTACCCTAGAGCCAAAGGAACGGCTAGACATTACCTGCTTAGCCTCAGGTAACTCTAGGGAAAGCTCCAGCCAAGGTTCCCCGTTCAGTTCCCTAACAGTTCTCTCTAAGACCACTCCGAACTTGTCACGGATTCGCTTAGGGCTTGCTTTCTTGAGCCTTAATACATTGTGTACCCCGAGCTGGTTTAAGCTGGCCTCTAAGCGACTACCTACACCCCATACTTTAGACACAGGTAATGACTCCATAAGGCTGTCTTGATCTGCTGGTGAGAGACTGGTGAGGTCACAGACACCATTAAAACCATCAATCTTCTTAGCGCAGTGATTAGCCAATTTAGCTAAGGTCTTGGTATGACCCATGCCTACACAGATCGGCAAGCCTGTCCATTGCTTAACCGTGTCTTTAATCACTCTCCCGTAAGCTGTAAGGTCTTCTGTAAAGCCTGTCAGATCGAGGAAAGATTCATCTATGGAGTACACCTCAATCTGTGGGGAAAAGTGCCTTAACGTGGCTACAAAACGGTTGCTCATCTCAGCATATAGCTCATAGTTAGATGAGAACGGGACAACCCCTAGCTTACGAGCTTCTTGTTCCACCTCGAACCAGGGCTTACACATATACAGATCAAGCAACTTCTTTGCGTCTTTAGTCTGCGCAATCACACAGCCGTCATTATTGGATAACACTACAACGGGACGCTTACGTAAGTCCGGCCTAAATACCTGCTCACAGGACGCATAGAAACTGTTAGCGTCACAAAGCGCGTAGACCGATTTAAAGGAGTTTATTGATGGCATAGGCCACAACACCAAAGATAAGCAGTTCCTGGCCTTCTTTGAACTCGATAGGAGCATACGCAGAATTCTCAGAAAGCAGCCTTACAGTATTCCCTCGCTTGTATAGCCGCTTAACCATCCATTCCCCGTCAACATCCACAATGACAATGCTAGAGGACTTAGCTTTGACTGAGCGATTAACTATCAGTGTCGCACCGGGGAATATTCCAGCTCCTATCATTGAATCCCCTGTAACCTCAAAGAAGAATGTTGCTGGTGGGTTGGTAACAAAGCGCTGATTTAGATCAAGGGACTTCTGTTCATAGTCTTGAGCCGGAGAGGGGAAGCGAGACTGTCCGGCACACACCTTACCGCTATAGATAGGCCGTGGGACAACAGATGGTGACAGGGGGGCGGGGTTGTATGTCTGCTCTATGGTCATGGTGATCTCGCTTAAGTGTACGAACGTACAGCAGAGTTGATCTTAACGATTAAAGGAAAACATGTCCACAATGAATAGTTGTATGCGAGTTAGTTTTTGGATTACATTGTGAATAATTAATTCTAACAATAGCTTATGAACATTCTGACATTTGATGATGCGCTTGCACATGCAAAAAAGTACGGGGAGCCACATATCCTATTGGGGAATGGTTTCAGTATTTCTTGTCGGCCTGATATTTTTACTTACGGTAAGTTGTATGAGGTTGCAGATTTTACAAAGCTCTCGCCTTATGTGAAAGGCGTATTTGAAGCATTAGGTACGCAAGACTTCGAGAAAGTAATTAGGGCGCTTTCTGATACCTATAAATCTTAAGTCATTATAGCGAGGTACCCGCATCTGTTTTGGAGTCAATTAAAGCTGATGCGGAAGGCTTAAGAGAGCTATTAGTACAAACTATAGCAAGTAGCCATCCAGCCTATCCTGGAGAATTAACTGAAAGTGAATATGCATTTTGCAGAGCTTTCATTGCAAACTTTAAGACTGTCTACACATTTAACTATGATCTTTTACTTTATTGGGTTCAGATGCATACCGCAGAGGGAGAGCGACCATCTTCTGATGACGGATTCAGGCAAGTTTATGATGACTTTGAAGCTGACTATGTAACCTGGGAACCAAGTCAAAGCCATGAGCAGAATATGTTTTTCTTACATGGCGCTCTTCATGTGTTTGATGCTGGTGTCGAAGTGCAAAAGTACACTTGGACAAAAACCGGAGTAAGGCTAATTGACCAAATCCGCGATGCTTTATCAAGAGATTATTTCCCTTTGTTTGTTTCAGAAGGGACTAGTAGAGAGAAATTCGAGCATATTAGGCATAGTGACTATTTGGCGAAAGCTTATAGAAGTTTTTGTGAGATAAGAGGAAGTCTATTTATCTTTGGGCACTCTTTAGCTAAAAATGACGAACATTATTTATCCAGAATTGAGAAGGGAAAACTAGAGCGCATTTATGTTGGGCTGCATGGAGACCCGGACTCTCCTTCAAATAAGGCCATTATTGCAAGAGCTAATCTAATGGCAGCTAATAGGAGGGGCAAAATACCTTTAGAGGTCTACTTCTTTGACTCTTCTACTGCACATGTTTGGAGCTAGTCCAGCACGACCTTGTCAAGCCAGCCCTTAAGAGTCTGTAAGTAATAACCCTGTCCATACTTATCCCCAATATCCTGTTTACCCCATCCCCCGACAGCGTCCTGTATATCCTTTGGCGCATTAACGTTGCGTAGTCTGTCCCTCATAGAGTGCCTGAAGCTATGAGTTGTTTGGGTGAGACCTACCCCTTTAATCCAGCCATTTAATGCGGCAGAAGCCCCTATAGACTTGCAAGATTTATCATCAGTGTACCGAGGGAAGGCATAAACCTGATTTTTGGTAGCGTTATCGACAATCCGATGGGCGGCCCAAAGAGCCACGCCCACCAGCGGTACATCCCTTTTTGAACCTGCTGTCTTGAGTGATCTTACGGTGTAGGGCTTAATACTTATATACGGTATGTCTGCGTTCAAGTGGATGTCTTGCAGCTTTAAACCGGCTACTTCAGCTATCCGGCAACCTAAGTCCAACTGTAGAGCAAGTAACCAGCGCATATCGTCGTCCTTAGCCTTACAAGCTTCCGCAAGGGTTCTAAGTTCAGAGACTGTAAATGGGCTTCTCTCTTTAGCATCTTCCCCCAACCCCGCTATTCGGAGCTTGAGGAAGGGATTAGGTTTGTTCAGCTCCCGTTCGCTTATTACGGTATTGAACACCGCTTTGATGGAGTTAGTGAGTCTCTTGGCAGTAGTGGTCTTAGAGCCTTCTATTACCTTAGCTATGAATGCGTTCGCATCAGCCCTTGTGACTTGCTCAAATGGCTTATCTTCCCCAAGTAAATCGGTCAGCTTCTTCCAGGCTCTACGGGAGTAGGACACAAAGTCCTTATCGTTAGCCTTTGGGTGTGCCCCCAAGTAAATCTCAATTGCCTCGCTCAGTGGGAGCTTTACCTCTACATTGATTAGTCTTAGGGCTTCAGCCTCGGCAGCGGAAAGATACTCTGAGGGGCTGGTGTTACGGTAGGTATCTTCATCACCAGCGGCGTGGCTTTGTCGCTTTGGCTCGATTACCAAGTCCATGAACAGCTCTTGGCTCAGGCTGGGGTTTCTAGCGGGTAGGGGATTAAGGCCGTAATCCTTTAAAAGTTTCTTAGCAGCATCCTTGACGCTATGGGGTGTTATAATATTGCCACCACGCATTGCTTCCCAAGTGGCCTCATATTGTTTATTGAGTGCATCGACTTTACGGGCTATTTCACTTGGATTATTTGTATCTAGGTTTAATTTGATAGCCTTCGAGCCATCGTAGAGAGGCTGAACATCTAGAGGTATCTTGCGTTGGTAATAGGCGGTGTTATTGCGTGTATAAACGTAACGAATTGACACAGAGATAATACTTCCAAGTAGTAGTTTCATAGTAAAGTACCACAAAAGTACCACCACAAGGAATATTTAGGACTGACTAACTACATGATTTACTTGTAGTTATATTGAAATTACTGGTGCCCAGAAGAGGACTCGAACCTCCACACCCGAAGGCACATGGACCTGAACCATGCGCGTCTACCAATTCCGCCATCTGGGCGCTTTGCTTAAATAACAGCAATGCGGTGAAACAAAGAGCGCAAATTCTATAGGAAAGACATATTTTGTCAATGAGAAAAAAACAGCAAACAACAAATACCAAGCCGCAGCAACGAAGCAGCGCACGAAAAATTGATCCACATGCCGAACGCGAAGCGGCTAAATACGCCAACCCGTTACCCAGCCGCGAGCTGATTCTGGAGACTATGGGTGAGCAAGGCGTACCACTGAGCGTTGAGGAGTTATATCAATTGCTGGGCATAGGTGAAGGCGAGCAGGAAATTTTCAATCGTCGCCTGAATGCCATGGAGCGCGAAGGCCAGATCATGCGTAACCGCAAAGGTGCGTTGTGTATCGCAGAAAAGCTCAACCTGATTGCCGGCAAGGTGCAGGGGCACCCAGATGGATTCGGTTTCCTGATCCCGGACAATGGCGGCGATGATTTATTTTTGTCGCCCAAGGAAATGACCCAGGTTCTGCATGGTGACCGCGTCATGGTGCGTCCCGCTGGCTTTGACCGTCGCGGCAGGCCTGAGGGCAAGATTGTGGAGGTGCTGGAGCACACCAATACCCGCCTGGTCGGGCGAATTATTCGCGAGCAGGGCATGAGTATCGTGGTGCCGGAAGATAAGCGTGTAAACCAGGACATCCTGATTCCTTACCACTTGGACATGGATGCGCAGGAGGGGCAGGTAGTCATGGTGGAACTTACCATGCAGCCCAACAACCATGCCAAGCCTATGGGCAAAGTGGTGGAGATACTGGGTAATTATGCCGACTCCGGCATGGAGATCGAGATTGCATTGCGCAAGCATCAATTACCTTACGAGTTCTCGCCAGCAGCAGTTAGCCAGGCCGAGAAATATCCACGCCTGGTACAAGAGACTGACTGGAAGGGTCGAGTCGACTTGCGTGAGCTGGCATTGATTACCATTGATGGTGAAACTGCACGCGACTTTGATGATGCGGTATATGCCGAACCGCAAGGCAAAGGCTGGCGTTTGGTGGTGGCAATTGCTGATGTGAGTTTTTACGTGAAGCCGGGCGACCCATTGGATAAAGACGCCTATGACCGTGGGAATTCGGTCTATTTCCCACGCCGTGTAATTCCCATGCTGCCAGAGGCCTTGTCTAACGGGTTATGCTCACTGAACCCTGATGTAGAGCGATTATGCATGGTGTGCGATATGCAGATTGATGCATTGGGCGTGGTCAAGCGTTATGAGTTCTATCCTTCAGTGATGCGCTCCAAAGCACGCATGACCTACACCAAAGTGTTCGAGATGATCAGTGAGCCAGATGGCGATGTAGCGAAAGAGTATGCATGGCTGATGCCCCATGTGCAGCATCTTTACACCTTGTATAAAGTCATGCTCAAGTCTCGTGAGAAGCGTGGTGCCATTGAGTTCGATAGCTCCGAAACACTGATGATATTCAACGACAACGGCAAGATTGATCGCATAGAAGCGGTGGTGCGCAATGAGGCACATCGCTTGATTGAGGAGTGCATGCTGGCTGCCAACGTTTGTGCGTCTGATTTCCTCAAGGAACATGAACATCCAGCTCTTTATCGCATCCATGAAGGACCAACCCCGGAGAAGCTGGAGGCCTTACGTACCTTTATGGGCGAGTTTGGCTTTGGTGTAGGGGGCGGGGATACGCCACATGCCAAGGATTATGGCAAGTTACTGACGGCAATCAAGGGGCGCCCTGACGAACAGCTGCTGCAAACTGTATTGCTGCGCTCCATGCAGCAAGCGGTGTACAGCCCGGATAACATAGGCCATTTCGGCCTGGCCTATGAGTCCTATACCCACTTTACTTCGCCCATACGACGCTATCCTGATCTGTTGATTCATAGAGCCATCAAAGCGGTAATCAACAATAACAAATATACCGCGGGTGATTGGCATGTATTGGGGCAGCATTGTTCCATGACTGAACGCCGCGCGGATGATGCCACGCGTGATGTCAATGCCTGGCTCAAGTGCTATTACATGCAGGACAAGATAGGCGAGGTGTTTGACGGCACCGTTGCCGGAGTTACCAGTTTCGGCCTGTTTGTGGCGCTGGATGGTATTTATGTGGAGGGTTTGCTGCATGTTACCGAGTTGGGTAACGACTACTTCAATTACGATAAGGCCAGGCATGAAATGGCGGGTGAGCGCACCGGTGTGCGTTACCGACTGGGTGACCGTTTACGCGTAAAAGTGAGCAGGGTAGACCTGGAAACCAGTAAAATAGACTTTGTGCTGGAAGCCGCTGAGGTCGACAAAGCTGCGGCACCTGATGTTTCAGGAAAAGCACCATCAAAAATGCCGGCCAAGCTGGATAGAACGCTGAGTGTCAGTAAACCACGTGAAGCTAAGGCAAGTGCCTCAAAATCAACCAGGGCTAAAACTGCGGGTAATAAAAATCGAGGATCCAAATCCACAAGCAAAGCGAAGGTGAGTGCCGCAAGCAAACCCAAGCGCGCCAAAGCTCCAGCAAAACATAGATAGAAAATTCAGAAAATCAGTAAAGAAATGAGTGAGAGTATATGAGTGACACCCGCATCCTGTTTGGCTTCCATGCAGTACTAAGCCGTTTACGCCAGCATGCTGCAAGTGTGCAGGAGATATTGATAGACCGTGACCGTATTGACGCACGGATGAAGGATTTGCTGAGTCTGGCGGAAACGGCAGGTGTACGCACTATGGAGGTGGAGCGCTCGCGCCTGGATGGCATGGCTGGCGCCAATGGTCGTCATCAGGGTGTCATTGCGCGCGTGATAGATACGCCGATTCCGTACAAGGACATCCATGACATTCTGGAGTCTGAGCTGACCGAAGCGCCATTTTTTCTTGTATTGGATGGCGTAGAGGATCCGCATAATCTGGGCGCTTGCCTGCGTGTGGCGGATGCCATGGGCGTACATGCCGTCATTGCACCCAAAGATCGTGCTGCGGGGCTTAATGCCACTGTGCGCAAGGTAGCTTGCGGTGCGGCGGAGACGGTACCGTTTATTGCGGTGACCAATTTGGCGCGTACCCTGCGTGAGTTAAAGGAAGCTGGCGTGTTCGTAATTGGAGCTGTGGCAGAAGCCGAGCACAACCTGTTTACTACCAGGTTTGATGGCCCAGTCGCCCTGGTACTTGGGGCCGAAGGCACGGGCCTGAGACGCTTGACTGCTGAATGCTGCGATGCATTGGTAAGTATCCCCATGTTTGGCAGTGTGGAAAGCCTGAATGTCTCGGTAGCAAGTGGGATATGCCTGTATGAAGTGCGGCGTCAACGTAATCTGGTTTAAAGCACAGAGGCTTTAGCTCCTGCATCCGGCAAAAAAATCCCCGGAACATCCTAAGATATCCGGGGCAACTCGCAAGAGTTTTTTGTATTAGCTGCAGGGCTAACGAAGATTAAGCTGGCGCAAAGCATTAATGACGAGAGTAGGTGGGAAAGCCTCTGGATCATGTAACACGTTTAGTGCTTCCATGGCCTAGGTCCAGTGCTTCCCCGCTATTAATTCAGCAAGCAGTATGCCTGTGTTTCGTAAATCTTAATGCTATGGTTTTTAATGGATTTTTCTTGAGCTGAAAAGCATGGTTATTAAAAATGGCTGCTAACAGCCACCATGTGGGTTTATATAACCACCGGGGCTCATGCTTGAGTGAGCTCATGAATAAAAAAAACGCCCCCAAATATGGAGGCGTTTTTTTATTGACGACTAATAAAACTATTTACTCTTTACCGATTTGGTAAATCTCCTTGCTATGCTCAACAATCTTTCCACTGCTGGCATCTACTTCTACCTTCATTTCGCCATCCTTGGTTTTGATGTCGAACTCGTATGAAGCCGCACCATCAGGCTCGATTTCATATTCTGTCTCAACGATCTCTCCAGGAAAGGCTTCCAGAGCGGTTTTCTTTGCATCGGCTTCTGTAACCTTGAGCTTGGCTTTGAACAGAGGGTCATCTGCACTAGCCACTTCTTGCTCAACTTCAGTTACCTTGCCAGTTTTTGTGTTGACCTCGACATCCCATGCTTTGCCATCTGGCGTTTCAATGTCAAATTCATACACAGGTACCTTGTTTTCAAGTTTGAGTTCAACTTTGACTACGGTGCCGGCCTTCTCCTTAAGCGCAGCTTGTAAGGCTTTTTCAAGACTTACTTTTGTTTTTGGGAAAACCGTCTCTGCGGCTTGAAGGTTGCTGGTCAGGACGAATGCGCCAGCGATGATGGAAAACATTGCGAGTTGTTTCATGGTACTTCCTTTCTTTGATGACTATCGGTTTTGGCAACCGGTGAAGCCACCTGCCTAGGCTCAGGCACTTGAATTATAGCACTGCCATGGCGTTGTGGGAGTTGCTGGATTTGATGTTCAGCAAAGAATTGCCATAGTGCCGACTATAGTGCCGGCTGAATTAAATGCCCCTTTTAGCTTTATTTTAAGCGCTTAAAATGGTATTTTAACGGTCTTTGTAATCCATGTTTTTTGCTACCTTCTATGCCCTTTGGCGCGATTTTTTTTGTTTTTTTGTTTTAATTTTTGGTTGTCTTAACTATTGGAGTAATTATGGCTGTTGAACGTACCCTGTCTATTATCAAACCTGATGCAGTTGCAAAAAATGTAATTGGTCAGATTTACACCCGCTTTGAGTCTAATGGCTTGAAAATTGTTGCTGCTAAAATGGCACAATTGACACAAGCTGAAGCAGAGGGCTTTTATGCTGTGCATAAAGAACGTCCATTCTTCAAGGATCTTGTGAAGTTCATGATCTCAGGCCCAGTGATGATACAGGCGCTTGAAGGCGAAGGCGCAGTATTGAAAAACCGTGATCTGATGGGCGCAACTAACCCTAAAGATGCTGCTGCTGGAACTATCCGTGCAGACTTTGCAGAAAGTATCGATGCGAATGCCGTGCATGGTAGTGACTCTGCAGAAAATGCAGCAATTGAGATTGCTTACTTTTTCGGTAAGATCTAAGTCTATACATGCTCAATCTGCTCAATCTTAATCAGCCCCAGCTCGTAGACTACTTCGTTGGATTAGGCGAGAAGCCTTTCCGTGCCAAGCAGTTGATGCGCTGGATGCATCACTTTGGGGTGAATGATTTTGAGCAGATGACGGATATAGCAAAAGTTTTACGTGAAAAACTGGCACTGCAGGCAGTGATTACGCCGCCTGTAGTGCAACTCGAACAAATCTCTGAAGACGGTACGCGCAAATGGCTGGTGGATACCGGCAACGGTAACGGCGTTGAAACGGTATTTATTCCCGAGGATGAGCGTGGCACCTTGTGTATCTCCTCCCAAGTAGGTTGTGCGTTGGAATGCACATTCTGCTCAACCGGTCGCCAGGGTTTTAACCGTAACCTGACTGTGGCAGAAATTATCGGGCAACTCTGGCTGGCAAATAACTCATTGCGGCAGGATCCCGATTATGGCTTGCTCTCCAAAGATGACCGTATCATCAGCAATGTGGTGATGATGGGGATGGGCGAACCGCTGGCCAACTATGACAACGTGGTAACTGCCATGCAGATTATGCTGG
>JBAZTJ010000006.1:7846-11599 GCA_041662005.1 Candidatus Methylopumilus sp. | reverse complement strand
GCCTGAGTCGCCGCCGTGTGACGCTGTCTACAAGTGGCTTGGTACCAGCAATGGATAGGCTGAAGGAAGACTGTCCGGTGGCACTGGCTGTTTCCCTGCATGCACCAAATGATAAATTGCGTGATGAAATTGTCCCTATCAACAAAAAATACCCATTGAAAGAGCTAATGGCTGCATGCCAGCGCTATCTGGTAAAGGCGCCGCGTGATTTTGTGACCTTTGAGTACGTCATGCTCGACGGAATTAACGATACTTTGCTACATGCCAAGCAATTGCTGGATGTGGTCAAGGATGTGCCTTGTAAGTTTAACCTCATCCCATTCAATCCATTCCCTGACAGTGGCTACGTTACATCCAAGCCTGAAAACATCCGTGCTTTCCGGGATGTGCTGATGCAGGCTGGCTACGTGGTGACCACCCGCAAAACGCGTGGAGAGGATATTGACGCAGCCTGCGGCCAGCTGGCAGGCAAAGTGCAGGACAAAACCAAACGTACCTTGAAAAGAATCCCGCTGGAGATTGTGCAATGAGGAAGTTAGTTGTGGTTGCAGCCCTGCTATTGGCGGGTTGCGCTAACCAGCAGGAACAGGGGCGTCCGTACTCAGGCAAAGAATCCGCGCAGCATGAGAGTGCGCGCATTCATACCGAACTGGGTGCGGGTTATCTTGGGCAGAACCAGGTGTCTGTGGCGCTGGATGAGTTTAAAGAGGCTATCAGGATAGATCCAGGTTATGCGCTGGCATATAACGGCCTGGGTATGGTTTACGCTTCCTTGAAAGAAGATGCCAAGGCAGATGAAAACTTCAAGAAGTCCATCCAGCTTGAGCCCAGCAATTCGGAATCAAGAAACAATTACGGGACATTCCTGTGTTCACGTAATCGCATTGACGAGTCTATTACGCAGTTCATGGAAGCGGTGAAGAACCCGTTGTACGCTACGCCTGGTGTCGCTTATGTGAATGCAGGCTTTTGCTCACTCAGAAAAAAAGATACGCTAGGGGCTGAGAAATACCTGCGTAAAGCATTGGAAATTGACCCCTTAATCAACCAGGCAGCCTATCAGCTCGGCCTGATTTATTTCGAGCGTCAACAATATGAATTGGCGCGTAGTAGCTTACAGAATGCATTACTGAATAATCCATCACCAGAAGTGCTGTGGCTGGCGATTCGCATAGAGCGCCAGCTGGGGAATAAAGACGCACTATCAAGCTACACCTTGGAACTGAGAAAAAGATATCCGAACTCAGCGCAAACCAAAGCGCTACTATCTGGGCAGTAATAATGAGCGAATCTCTAGACGCAGAAAATATTTCACATGCAGCCAGCACTCAACCTATGCCAAAACTGGGTGAATTGCTAAGTGAAAAAAGAGAAGAAAAAGGGCTGTCAATAGAGGACGTTTCTAATCGTTTGCGGCTTAGCGTGCGTCAGGTTAAAGCCCTTGAAGGCAATGATTTCGAGGCTTTCCCCGAAGCAATGATGATGCGTGGCTTTTTGCGCAATTATGCACGGTTTCTTGAGATGGACCCTGAGCCATTGATGGAGGCTTATCGCGTTTATGTTCCGAGCGATGCACCGTATCGCATCAGTATTGAGTCTTCCAATGTGCTGTTACCCAGCCATGAGCAACGTTCTTGGATGAAGTACCTGCTGGCGGCTTTGTTGCTGGCCCTGCTGGTTGGTGCCTGGATGTTCTATAGCGATTTTCAGTCGCATAAGGAAATCAAGAAAACGGCAGAAGTGGCTTCTGAAACAAGCACCGAGACGGAACTTCCTGCCAATGCTGAACCTATGCCAGAGGCAGCTTTGCCGCTGGCTGAACGCGCGCAGTCGCCAGCGGAGGAGGCTATGCAAGCGCCTGTGCCTGCTACTGGTTCAAGCAACTCCAGCACGGCAATACCGCCACAGGCTATTCCAGATGCCCAAAATGTTAGCCCTCAGGCAGATACACAAAAACAGGCAGCTGTTGCTACTCCACAAAAATCTACCGCAGCAACGCCAGCCCTGAAAGTGAAGTTTATTTTGACCGAGCAGTCGTGGATTAGTGTCATCGACCGCGATGGCAAGGAAATATTCAACAAGACCAAGGCTGCCGGCACTTCGGATGAGGTAGAAGGGCAGCCTCCTTTGAAGGTGGTGGTCGGTAATGCAGTTGGTACCCAGGTGATCTATAAAGACAAGCCTATTGATCTTGCCCCATACAGCAGGCTGAACGTAGCTAAATTAACCTTGTCCCTGGAGTAGTTGTGAGTTCACGTTCCAATATCATACGTCGCAGTACTGTGCAGGTCATGATCGGCCACGTGGCTGTTGGCGGCAATGCTTCAGTGGTAGTGCAGTCCATGACTAATACCGATACTGCTGATGCCGAGGCTACAGTGCAGCAGGTAATAGAACTATGGCAGGCGGGTTCCGAAGTTGTACGGATCACGGTTAATTCTCCGGAAGCGGCAGCCCAGGTAGGTAATATCCGCCGCCAGCTGGATGCGCTGGGTTGCAATGTGCCGTTGGTGGGAGACTTTCACTATAACGGCCATAAATTGTTAAGTGCATATCCGGAATGTGCTGCGGCACTGGCTAAATACCGCATCAATCCTGGCAATGTGGGTAAAGGTTCCAAACGAGACGACCAGTTTGCCGCCATGATAGAAACTGCTATCCAGTATGATAAACCAGTGCGCATAGGCGTGAACTGGGGTAGTCTGGACCAGGAAAAAATGGCGCGCATGATGGACGAAAATGCGCAGCTGGCTGAGCCCATGTCTGCCGATGCGCTGATGCGCGAAGCGCTTATTCAATCAGCGCTGGAAAGTGCGCAGCAGGCTGAGGCCATCGGTCTGCCGCGTGACCATATCATTATCTCCTGCAAGGTGAGTGATGTGCAGGACCTGGTGACTGTCTACAGGGATCTCGCCAGCCGTTGCGAGTATCCATTGCATCTTGGTCTGACCGAAGCCGGTATGGGATCAAAAGGCATAGTGGCCTCCACTGCAGCACTTTCATTGCTGTTGCAAGAAGGCATAGGCGACACCATACGCATCAGCCTGACCCCTGAGCCGGGCGAGTCGCGTACCAAAGAAGTTATCGTGGCGCAGGAAATCCTGCAGGTGATGGGCATACGCTCATTTACGCCACTGGTAACGGCCTGCCCAGGCTGCGGTCGTACTACATCCACTTTTTTCCAGGAATTGGCGCAGGATATCCAGCGCTACTTGCGAGAACAGATGCCGATCTGGCGTAAGCAGTATCCGGGCGTTGAATCCATGAGCGTAGCCGTAATGGGCTGTGTGGTAAACGGGCCCGGTGAATCCAAGTTGGCTAATATTGGCATCAGCCTGCCGGGTACCGGCGAGGTGCCGGTAGCGCCAGTGTTTGTCGATGGCCAGAAGACAGTGACCCTGAAGGGAGACGCGATTGCCGAGGAGTTTCAGGCTATCGTCGAGGATTACGTGCAAAAACACTATGCAGAGGGCGGTAAGCTACGTCAGGCAGTTGCCATACAAAAAGAATATAAAACCATTCCGCTCAAGGCTATCTAGGCCCGCGCGGATAATTGCCGAAACAGACCAATTCCCATGAGTGATAAATTCCAGAGTATCAAAGGCTTCTATGACATTTTGCCCGAGCAAACACCGCTCTGGCAAAAGCTGGAAGATACGGCACGCCGCGTATTATCCCAGTATGGCTATCGCAATATCCGTATGCCATTGGTGGAATCTACCGATTTGTTTGTGCGCAGCGTAGGTGAGCATA
>JBAZTJ010000006.1:0-7836 GCA_041662005.1 Candidatus Methylopumilus sp. | reverse complement strand
TCATGGGAAGACAAGCTCAATAGCGACAGGCTGACCCTGCGCCCGGAAGGCACTGCAGGATGAGTTCGCGCCGTGGTTGAGCACAGCCTAACCTATAACGGCCCGCAACGCCTATGGTACATGGGTCCTATGTTCAGGCATGAGAATGTACAAAAGGGCCGCCAACGCCAGTTCCACCAAGTCGGTGTAGAAGCTTTTGGTTTTAATGGCCCTGATGTAGATGCTGAGCAGATTTTGTTGCTTGCCCGTTTATGGCGCGAGCTGGGGATAGCTGATGTGGAGTTGCAACTCAACAGCATAGGGGATGCTGGTGAGCGTGCCGAATTCCGCAAAGTGCTGATTGCTTATTTTGAAGGCCATGTCGATCTACTGGATGAAGATGCCAAGCGCAGACTGCATACTAACCCTTTGCGTATATTGGACAGCAAGAACCCGCGCATGCAAGCCATGATAGAGGCTGCTCCCAGGCTGATTGATAGTCTAGGCGAAGAAACCCGCGCGCATTTTTCGGGTCTATGTAAACTGTTGGACGATGCCGGTGTCGCATATAAGCTGAATAGCCGCCTGGTGCGTGGTCTCGACTACTACAACCGTACCGTGTTTGAGTGGGTGACCACCAAGCTGGGTAGTCAGGGTACGATAGCCGGTGGCGGGCGTTATGACTCGCTGGTTGAGCGCCTGGGTGGCGATGCCACGCCGGCTTGTGGCTTTGGTATCGGTCTGGAGCGCGTATTTCTGTTAATGCAGGAATACGGCATTGAGGCTAAGAACACGCCGGATGGCTATCTGGTGAATGTGGGTGAAATAGCCGAACGCCAGGCCATGGGTATTGCTGAAAAATTGCGGGATGCAGGCCTTTCGGTAGTAGTACATGCCGGTGGTGGTAGCTTTAAGTCGCAAATGAAGAAAGCCGACCGCAGCGGGGCACGCTTTGCACTGATCATCGGTGAAGACGAGGCGGTTGCCAATGAGCTTACACTTAAGCCTATGTTGGGGGCAGGTGAGCAATTGCGCGTAAATGTACAAACAGCGATAGCAAAAATAATGGAAATCCCATCTGTCTGATAGGCCACTATGACTGAACTGCTGCGAATAGAAGGACTTACTGTTTGCCCGGTAGCTTCCCCCGGTCGTTTGCTCGTCAATAATGTTTCCTTTAGCCTGCAGCCTGGTAAAACCACCTGTGTAGTAGGCGAGTCCGGTAGCGGGAAAAGCCTCACAGCCCTGTCTGTCATGGGCTTGTTATCCAAGCAGCTACAGCGCCGCCAGGGCAAGGTGATTTTCCAGGGACAAGATCTTGCTGATCTGAGTAACGAGCAAATGCGCCAGATCCGCGGACGCAAGATAGGCATGATCTTTCAGGAGCCCATGACTTCGCTGAACCCGGTATTGACGGTGGGATATCAAATAGGAGAGAGCCTGACGGTTCATCTTGGCCTTAAAAATCACGCTTTGAAAGCCAGGGTAGCGCAGCTTCTTGAGCAAGTAGGTATCCCGCCCAGCCGTGCCAACAGTTACCCCGATGAACTATCCGGAGGGCAGCGCCAGCGCGTGATGATAGCCATGAGCATCGCCTGTGAGCCAGCCATGCTGATAGCCGATGAGCCTACAACTGCGCTTGATGTTACCGTGCAGGCCCAGATTCTCAATTTACTCGATGAACTTAAGACGCGCATGAATATGGGAATGTTGTTCATCACCCATGATTTTGGGGTGGTGGCTGATATTGCCGATGATGTGGTGGTGATGTTCCGCGGTGAGATTGTTGAGTCGGGCCCTGTTGATCAGGTTCTGGAAAATCCGCAGCATCCATACACCAAAGCGCTATTGGCATGTGTGCCTGATGCTGAAGGCAAAAATCCGCTGAAACCTATTGATTATTCATGGCTACAACAAAGCGGGGTGGTAGCGTGAGCGAATTTATACTGACTGCCCGTAATCTAAATAAAACGTATCGCCAGCGCAGCGGCAAGTTTGGGTTTGGCAGCACGCTGGTAAAAGCGCTGGATGATGTCAGCATCAACTTGCGGGCAGGCTCAACCCTGGCGGTTGTGGGCGAATCTGGTAGTGGAAAATCCACCTTGGCAAGATGTCTGTTACAATTGCAGCCCCTTGATAGCGGTGAAGTGCTATTCCAGGGCATGGATCTGGCCAAGTTATCAAGTAATGACCTGCGGCAACAACGGCGGCATTTGCAGATGGTGTTCCAGGATCCATTCGCGTCACTTAATCCGAGAATGCGGGTAGGCCAGATTGTCGGTGAAGGCTTGCTGGTACATAAGCTGGGTAGCGCTGCCGAACAGCAGCAGATGGTGCTGCAGATGCTCAAGCGCGTAGGTCTGACTGAAGCCGATATGCAGAAGTATCCGCATGAATTTTCCGGGGGGCAGCGTCAGCGCATTGGTATTGCCCGTGCCTTGGTCTTGCAGCCTAAAGTGATTGTATGCGATGAGCCAGTATCGGCGCTGGACGTGTCGATACAAGCACAGATATTGTTGTTGCTGAAAGAGCTGCAACAGGAAATGAATTTAAGTTACCTGTTTATTAGCCACGATTTGCGCGTAGTGCGGCATATTGCAGATGAAGTTGCAGTAATGCACCAAGGAAAAGTGGTGGAATTTGGAGAGATAAATGATATATATCAGTCTCCTAAAAATGAATATACAAGTAATTTATTAAAAGCAATTCCTGGCCGAAAACGCCAGAAAAACAAGATGCAGCAAAAACAGGATAGTCACCATCAGGCTATCGGTGAACAAACAATCTAGGGAACGTTATGGCACTCGATTTAGAAGAACAGGATCAATTAGACGCACTTAAAACCTGGTGGAAAACATATGGCAGCATGGTGAGTACTGCCGTCGTTGTGGTTGCCGTGTGTTTCGCGGGATACCGTGGCTGGGAATACTACCAGCATCAACAGTCAGTTAAGGCATCGGCCAGGTACGAAGCTTTGGGTTTAGTGGAAAAAACAGACGTCAAGGCGATTAAATCCATTTCATCGGAATTGATGGAAAAATATCCTTCTACGCCTTATGCAGCACGTGCGGCCATCGCTGCGGCGCAGTCAAACTACCTGGCTAAAGATATTAAAAGTGCCAAGGCCCAACTGGAATGGGCAGTGAAGAACGCTAAGGAAGAGACTGTGAAAGCGGTTGCCCTGCTTCAGTTGGCGGCTTTGCAGGCTGAGGAAAAAGAGTTCGATGCAGCGTTGAAAACCCTAGGTGAACAGCACGATGCTGGTTTCGACGGTCTGTTTGCTGATCTGAAGGGTGACATACTGGCAGCTCAGGGCAAGAAGGCTGATGCAAAACTGGCCTACCAGGACGCTCTCAGCAAGCTCGATGCGCAGGGAAAATACCACCGTTACGCTGAATACACGCTGGAAGCGTTGGGGAGCTGAGCTTGACTGAGTCCAACAAGGTTAAGTCCGGTTTGCGCGCCGTCACGCTGGTAGCTCTCGCTTCGATCATGATGGCGGGCTGTACTGCTATCACAGACATAAAGACTGATATTTCTGAACGCATGTTCGGGCGTGAACTGGCCGACCCTCCCGCAGAGCTTGTCGAATTCAAGGCCAGCATTCAGCCCAAGGTGATGTGGAGCTACAAGATTGGTGCCGCTGAGGATTATGATTTCGCAGCAGCTACCGAAAGTGGCTCGGTGTATGTTGCCAGTGCATCTGGAGAGGTTGCCAAGCTGGATGCCGGTAACGGGAAACCAGTCTGGCGTATCAGCACTGGCGAAAAACTATCGGGTGGAGTAGGTCTTGGGCCTGACCTGGTATTAGTTGGTACGCCAAAAGGGCAGGTGATAGCCTATAACCAATCAGGCAAGCTGCTATGGAAATCCAAAGTAAGCAGTGAAGTGCTCAGCGTGCCGCGCGTAGATGATGGTGTCGTCGTTGTGCGTTGCGGTGATAGCCGGATTTTCGGTATCAATGCAGCAGATGGCGCTCGCAAATGGGTGTATGAACGTGCTACCCCGGCACTTAGCCTGCGTAGCAGTGCTGGAGTGGTGGTGGATGGTGGTGCGGTATACGCCGGCTTTGCCGGGGGTAAGCTCATAGCCCTGCGTGCAGAGGATGGCAAAGTAATATGGGAAGTGTCAGTAGCCCAACCTAAAGGCGCCACTGAAATTGAACGTATCGCCGACATTACCAGCCTGCCTGTAGTAGATGGGCCATTGGTATATGCCGTTGCGTATCAGGGTAAAGTTGCAGCGGTAGACCGTGCCGCCGGGCGGGTAGCCTGGAGTCGCGATATTTCCAGCTACACTGGCTTGAACATGGAGGTTGCTCGTGTCTATGTTACCCACACGGGTGGTGCTATTTATGCGCTGGATTTTTCTACCGGTAAAACATACTGGCGCCAAGGTGAATTACTCAATCGCAGATTAACTGCGCCCCTGCCTATGGGCGGAGTGATTGCCTTCGGCGATATACAGGGGTATGTACATTTCCTGGATAGGGAAGACGGCTCATTTTCTGGCCGTGTCCGTACTGAAGATAGCCCAATCCTGCCTCAAATGACCGCGCTCGGGTCTAATGGTTTGTTAGTTCAAACCCGTAATGGCAGTCTTTACGCCATCTCTCTGAAATAGGCCTATGTTACCTACCATCGTTCTAGTAGGCCGACCCAATGTCGGCAAATCTACCTTATTCAACCGACTTACTAAAAGCCGTGATGCTCTGGTGGCGGACTTGCCAGGCCTGACCCGTGATCGTCACTACGGACGCGGAGTCGGTGGTACCAAGCCGTTCCTGGTTGTAGATACCGGCGGTTTCGAGCCCTTGGCCGAGAGCGGTATCATGAAGGAAATGGCCAAGCAAACCTTGCTGGCCATTGATGAGGCCGATGTGATTGTATTTGTGGTGGATGGCAGGCAAGGTGTCAGTCCTCAGGATAAAGTGATTGCAGACCGTTTGCGTAAAAGCCAGCGTCCGGTGTTGCTCGCAGTGAATAAGACTGAAGGCATGCAGCGCGCCATCGTTAGCGCCGAGTTCCACGAATTAGGGCTGGGTGAGCCGCTGTCAATCTCCTCTGCGCATGGCGAAGGTGTGCGCGATCTGGTTGAGCTGGCACTTGAGCCCTTTGGTGAACCTGAGCCTGATGAAGATAACGAACAAACACGTGTCCCCATGGTGGCCATTGTCGGCCGTCCCAACGTAGGCAAATCGACGCTGGTCAACGCATTACTTGGCGAAGAGCGCGTCATTGCATTTGATGAACCTGGCACTACCCGCGACTCCATTCATATTGACCTGGAGCGGGATGGCAAGCGTTATACCATCATTGACACGGCTGGCGTACGCAAGCGCGGAAAAGTATTCGAAGCGATAGAAAAGTTTTCTGTTATCAAGACAATACAGGCGATTGAAGAAGCCAATGTGGCGATTCTGGTGGTGGATGCCCAAGAGGGCATTACCGAGCAGGATGCACACGTAGCAGCTTATATTCTGGATACCGGGCGCGCCCTGGTAGTCGCGATTAATAAGTGGGATGGCCTGGAAGAAGATCGCCGCGACTGGATCAAGCGTGAGATAGACCGCAAGTTGCAATTCCTGGATTTTGCCAAGTTCCACTATATTTCCGCACTTAGGAAAAAAGGGTTGCCCGAGCTGTTTAATTCAGTGGATGGCGCTTACAAGGCTGCTTTCGCCAAACTGTCGACTCCGCAACTGACCCGGGTTTTAATTGATGCGACTACTCAGCATCAGCCGCCGATCAGCAAGGGCATACGCCCGAAACTGCGTTATGCGCACCAGGGCGGCAGTAACCCCCCGATAGTAGTGATACATGGTAACCATGTGGATGGGGTAAAAGACAGTTACAAACGTTTCCTGGAAGGTGTGTTCCGCAAGACTTTCCAATTGACAGGTACGCCTCTGCGAGTGCAGTTTAATCAGGGTGCCAATCCTTTTGCCGAAGCTGATAAGCGCGTGAAGGGGGAAGGTATTGTGAGTATGCGTCGTCGCAAGACTGCGCAGCGTGCAGAGCTTAATGCGCGTAAGAATGAAGATGATCCCAAGGCTAAGAAAAGGCCAGTAGTAGCACCTCCAAAGCCTGCAGTAAAAAGAAGAACTACAAAAAGATAAGCGGGCTGGCGGTCTGTTTGCCAGGCTGGCAAATAGACCGCGCCTTAGAAGTGCTAGCCCCGATTTACTTGTAGTACAGGCTCTCCCAGAATTTCCACCAGACACGCTCATCACTAGGGACAGCAGTGCCCAGCATAGGGCTGTTTGGATAGTTGGCCTGCAGAACCCTGAAAGTATCCTGTTTGAGATCTTCCATTTCCAGCAGGTCATAGGCGCTAATAGTAATCACCAGAGCTTCTTCGACTGCTGGGGTTTCCGAGTAGTTTTGCAGCACATATTTACAGCGATTGATGGCTGCTACGTAGGCTTTGCGCTTCATGTAATAGCGGGCTACATGCAGTTCGTGGCTGGCTAGGCTATTTGCCAGGTAAGTCATACGCAAAGTGGCATCCTTGACGTAACGGCTGTTGGGGTAGCGCGCCACCAGGTCTTTTAACGAGAGGAACGATTCACGCAGTGTTTTCGGGTCGCGGTCGTCGATTTGCTGTTTTGTCAGCTTTTCTACGATGCCGCGCTCGTTAAATGTAGCCAGGCCCTTGATGTAGTAAGCGTAGTCGACATTGGGGTGATTGGGGTGCAGCTTGATAAAGCGATCCGCCGTGGCGATGCAGGAAACAGGATCGTTTTTCTTGTAATATGCGTAAGCGGTTTCCAGCTGAGCCTGAGTGGCATAACGGCCGTGCGGAAAGCGTGATTCAATGATCTTGAAGTACTTGATGGCTTTTTCGTAATCACGTTTCTTCATGAACTCTTCGGCTTCGGCGTAGATGCGGTCTGCTTGCCAGCCCTTAGTTTCATCCAGTTCGGTCGGTGCGCCAAAGATGCTGCAGGCAGAAAGCCACGATGTCAGCAAAACTACTGCAATAAACGCTACACTATGTTTCATTTAACTCAATCCAATAGACAGATAGCAAGATTATAACCGATGACCGAAACCACTCCTATTACTCTCACCATTCCCCAGGATTTAGGCGGTTTGCGCCTGGATCAGGCATTGCAAAAGCTCATGCCTGAGCACTCCCGCTCGCGCCTGCAAAGCTGGATCAAGGATGGCCTGGTCACAATCGCCAGCGAAGCGACTACCTCCAAGACCAAAGTGTGGGGCGGTGAGAAGGTGCAGATAGTTCCGCAGGCCGTTCCCGAACATAGCGCATTCAAGGCGCAGGATATTCCGCTTGATATTATTTACGAGGATGACCATATCTTGGTCATCAACAAGCCCGCCGGCATGGTGGTGCATCCCGCTGCAGGCAACTGGGAAGGCACTTTGCTCAACGCCTTGCTCTACCATGTGCCGCAGGTCAAGGATCTGCCACGCGCTGGTATCGTGCACCGATTGGATAAAGATACCAGCGGTTTGCTGGTTGTTGCCAAGACACTGGAAGCCCAAACCAGCCTGGTGAGGCAGCTGCAGGCGCGCACAGTGAAGCGCGAATATCGTGCCATCGTATGGGGGCAGGTGTGGCGTAATGGGGCGATAGACCAGCCGATCGGGCGTGTTCCGCGTTCACGTACCAAAATGGCCATTAACCGCATGGGTAAGCCTGCGGTTACACGTTATGAAGTATTAGAGCGATTTGCTGTGCACACATATCTACGCTGCGTGCTGGAAACCGGACGTACCCACCAGATTCGCGTGCATATGCAGCACCTCAAAGCCCCAATGGTAGGCGACCCGATCTACGGCATGCGTGGCATTGTCCCCATCCGCCTGATGACGCAAACCCTGCGTGATACGC
>JBAZTJ010000005.1:0-44355 GCA_041662005.1 Candidatus Methylopumilus sp. | reverse complement strand
CATATCCCCAATGAGATTCTGCGTGAACTCAACGGCTTCATCCATATGTATGAAGATACGCCGGAATTCGTAGCGCGTTATATCCTGCGTGAGGCCCGCACCTACCTGGATAGCCTGCCACCGCCGTTCTTTCGCGCCCTGGTGCACTACGCAGCGGATGGCTCTTACTCCTGGCATTGCCCAGGCCACTCCGGTGGCGTGGCTTTTCTGAAATCACCCGTGGGCCAGATGTTCCACCAGTTCTTTGGCGAAACCATGTTACGTGCTGACGTCTGCAATGCCGTAGATGAACTAGGCCAACTGCTGGACCACACCGGCCCGGTAGCCGCCTCCGAACGCAATGCTGCGCGTATTTACAACTGCGACCACCTGTATTTCGTTACCAACGGCACCTCTACCTCCAACAAGATCGTCTGGAACTCTACGGTTGCGCCGGGTGACATTGTGGTGGTTGACCGTAACTGCCATAAATCCGTGCTGCATTCCATCATCATGACCGGCGCCATTCCGGTATTCCTGATGCCAACGCGCAACCACTTCGGCATTATCGGCCCAATTCCCAAAGAGGAATTTGAGTGGGAAAACATCAAGAAGAAAATCGAACGCAACCCGTTTGCGACCGACAAGAATGCTAAGCCACGCGTACTGACAATTACACAATCGACGTACGATGGCGTGTTGTACAACGTAGAAGAAATCAAGGAAATGCTGGATGGCAAGATCGACACCCTGCATTTCGACGAAGCGTGGTTGCCGCATGCCACCTTCCATGACTTCTACGGTGACTATCACGCAATCGGCGCCGATCGTCCGCGCTGCAAAGAGTCGATGATATTTTCTACCCAATCTACACATAAACTACTGGCAGGCCTGAGCCAGGCCTCGCAGATTCTGGTACAGAATGCCGAAGGTATCCAGCTGGACCGTGATGTATTCAATGAAGCCTATTTGATGCACACCTCCACCAGCCCGCAATACTCCATTATTGCCAGCTGTGACGTCGCAGCCGCCATGATGGAAGCCCCAGGCGGCACCGCCCTGGTGGAAGAGTCCATCATGGAAGCCCTGGATTTCCGCCGTGCCATGCGCAAGGTGGATGAGGAATGGGGCGCAGACTGGTGGTTTAAGGTGTGGGGGCCGGATGACCTGTCGGAAGAAGGCATAGAGGAGCGTGCCGCATGGATGCTGAAAGCTGGCGAACGCTGGCACGGCTTTGGCAATCTGGCTGAGGGCTTCAACATGCTGGATCCGATCAAGGCTACTATCATTACCCCCGGCCTGGATGTGGATGGCGACTTCTCTGAGGTGTTCGGAATCCCTGCAGCTATTGTGACCAAATACCTGGCTGAGCATGGCGTTATCGTCGAGAAAACCGGTTTGTACTCATTCTTTATCATGTTCACCATAGGCATTACCAAGGGCCGCTGGAATACCATGGTCGCTGCCTTGCAGCAGTTCAAGGATGACTACGACAAGAATCAGCCACTGTGGAAAGTATTGCCTGAGTTTGTGCTCAAACAGCCGCGCTATGAACATACCGGCCTCAAAGACCTGTGCACACAGATTCATGAGATCTACAAAGCGAATGATGTTGCTCGCCTGACCACGGAGATGTACCTGTCCGACATGGTGCCTGCGATGAAGCCGACTGACGCTTTTGCCAAAATGGCGCATAGAGAAATCGACCGTGTGCTGATTGATGAGCTGGAAGGCCGCATTACAGCGGTGTTGCTGACGCCTTACCCACCTGGTATTCCGCTATTGATCCCGGGCGAGCAATTTAACAGGATCATCGTCAACTACTTGAAATTCGCCCGTGAATTCAACGAGCGCTTCCCAGGGTTTGAAACCGATGTCCACGGCCTGGTAAAGCAGATGGTAGATGGTAAATCGACTTATTACGTGGATTGTGTCGCGCAGTAAGTAGCTAGGCGAGAAATAAAACAAAAGGCTGGTCTTGAACCAGCCTTTTGTGAGCTTACCTAGTGTAGGTAATGTAGCTGAATGCCAGCCCATTGCTACTGGTGTGGGCTTCACGCGAGATCTCCTGCCAGGCATCCGCATCGAATTGAGGGAAAAATACATCGCCCTCATACTCTGCATCTATCGTGGTAAGGTAGAGCGTATCTGCCAGCTTCAGCCCATCTGCAAACAGCTCGGCACCACCAATCAGGAACACTTCGGGGTCATCGCCACAAAGTTGGATTGCATCCTGCAGGGTGTGTGCAATAAGTGCGCCTGCTACCGAATATTGACGGTTACGGGTCACAATTACAGTAGTGCGACCCGGCAGCAATCGACCCAAGGATTCATAGGTTTTGCGGCCCATGATGATATGATGGCCCATGGTCAAAGCGCGGAATCGCTTTAAATCTTCAGGAAGATGCCAGGGAAGTGTGTTGTTTTTGCCTATCACACCATGCTGTGCTACGGCCACAATAAGAGCTAAAGAAGTCATTAGCCTATTATACTTTGCAGTTGTTAATATTGGGGCTAGTAAATAAAGGCGTATCCGATAAAGACTTGCTATCCATGTACCCAAAATCATTTTTAAAGTTACTACTGTTCGGTTTTGCCCTGGCCATGCTGCCTTTGCTATTTGCCTTCGGCAACGCTGCAGTCTATGTGGACAGGCTCGCTGATCAAAGCCGCAGCACTGTCGCACAGGCAGTGCAGGCCACTCGCTCCAGCCGCGTATTAGTGGAGCAACTCAACCTGATGGAACGCAGTGCTCGCCAGTACTTTGTATTGCACGACGCCCTGCTGCTGGAAAACTATGGCCTGGCCCATCAAAAATTCACCACCAGCATTAAAGAGCTGGCCAGACTGCCATTAAGCCAGCAGCAACGCTCAGAGTTAAGCAACCTGAGCAAAGAGGAAACTACGCTATTTGAAGAGCTCAAGAACAAGAGCATAGAGACCACTGCCGACAATAACTTAACCGACAATGGCCTGGATATTGGCGTTATCGGAAGATTTAAGGACCTATCCGGCAAGGCGCAAAACATACTGGCAGAAAATAACCGGCTGATCGACCGCGAGTCGGCCTCGCTGGCAGAAAATGCTGAACGCACGCAAAAGGTATTGTTCTGGCAGACCCTGACGCTAGTCCCGGTGGGCTTCTTTGTGGCCATGATCATCACCTACCTGGTAGCCAAGCCTATTCGCCGCATGGACGAAGCCATCAAGCATCTGGGAGAAGGTAATTACGACGATCAAATCAGTATAGACGGACCCGGTGATATGCGTATCTTGGGCGAGCGGCTAGACTGGTTACGCAGTCAGCTACAAGCGGTAGAGCAGGAAAAACAACGCTTTCTGAGGCACATTTCGCACGAATTAAAAACTCCGTTGACCGCTATCCGCCAGGGAAGCGAACTGCTGAGCGACGAAGTCGGGGGAACACTATCCCCGCAGCAAAAGGAAATCACCAATATCCTGCGTGAGAGTAGTTTACGTTTGCAGAAAATGATAGAGAACCTGCTGCACTACACCTCTGTCCAATTCAAGAAACCACAACTCAGGCTGAGTAATGTGCTGCTATCCGATCTGATGCACAATATTCTTTCCACTTATGCACTCACGCTGGACAGTAAGAAGATATCCGTTAAATCGGATTTACAGGCTATCCATCTCATTTGCGATGATGAAAAAATCCACACGGTAATTGATAACTTGATTTCAAATGCCATTAAATACACCTCGCAAACTGGCGTGATCAATCTACGCATTTATCGACAACATGAGAATGCTGTCATTGAAATATATGATGATGGCCCTGGTGTCATGGCTTCTGATAAGGCCAGGTTATTTGACCCATTCTATCGAGGCAGTGCCGTGTATGAAAGCCTGGTAAGCGGCAGCGGACTGGGGCTCTCAATCGCCAAGGAATATGTAGATGCGCACGGGGGTGAAATATCCTTGGTTCCTTCTGATTTTGGCGCCCATTTCCGTGTAAGGCTACCTTTTGTATCAAGCAAGCGAGACGAGAACAGTCATGAGCAATCCACATAAAACACTAAACATCCTCTCTGTCGTTTTACTGGCACTATCATTGGGGGCATGCGCAACTGCCAAACCCAAGCCTGCGGTGACGATGAGCGAACCCATTGAGCATGAACAGCGTAAAGCATCCATACTGGAATATGCCGCAAATATGCTGGCTACATCTGGCGATACCCAGAAAAAAGAACTATCTGAACTGACTCAGACCTTAAGTGCCAACCGGCAAGATATAGATACCCGCATGAAACTTGGTCTGCTATATGGATTGCCCAATAGCAAAGTTAAAGACTTCAACAAGGCACAAGCCTTGCTTGATGATTTGGTTCGCGAACCATCACTTGGCGCCGAACGCAAACTGCTGGCTAATCTGTTACGCGACTACATTGCAGATACCGCCAAGCTTGCCCAGAAAGCCCGGGACGAACAGAAGCGTAGTGAAAACCTGCAGGTGAAAGCCGAAACGGCCCAGCAGAAGGTAGATAACCTGCAAAGAAAGCTTGATGAATTGAAGAACATAGAAAAAACAATGACAGACCGCGGTCAAGGAAATAACTAATGAACTCTGCTTTATCAGCACCACTATCCGCCGCCAGGATACTGACCGTCGACGACGATCCCGACATATTAAGATTGCTGGAGATGCGGCTGCATGCTGCAGGCTACCATGTTACCTCGGCCAGTAGCGGTGAAGAAGCGCTGACGCAAATCGCCGTCAATCGCCCTGCCCTAGTTATCAGCGACTTGCGCATGCCCGGTATGGATGGGCTAGCCTTGTTTGATGCCATCCATAAAAGCGACCCTGCCTTGCCTGTCATTATGCTCACCGCCCACGGCTCGATCCCGGAGGCAGTAGAGGCTACCCAGCGCGGCGTGTTCGGCTTTCTGACCAAGCCTTTCGACAGCAAGTCATTGCTACAGCAGGTCGAGGCCGCATTGCGTATGGGCTCCAGCAACAGCTCACTGATCAACCCTGGTGAAGACGATGAATGGCGCGCAGAGATCATTACCCGCAGCCCTCAAATGGAAAACTTATTGGGGCAAGCCAAGCTGATGGCCATTTCCGATGCCAGCGTGTTCATACAGGGCGAAAGCGGTTCCGGGAAAGAGCTTCTGGCGCGCGCTATCCACAAAGCAAGCCCACGTAGAGATTACCCCTTCATTGCCATCAATTGCGGCGCCATACCTGAAGCATTGCTGGAATCTGAACTGTTTGGCCATAGCAAAGGCGCATTCACCGGGGCGATACGTGATCATAAGGGGCTATTTCAAAGCGCCCATGGCGGCACCCTGTTCCTGGATGAAATAGGTGATATGCCTATGCCGCTACAGGTTAAATTGTTACGTGCCTTGCAGGAAAGGGCGATACGGCCTGTAGGCTCTAATCACAACGTGGAAATCGATGTACGCGTGATTTCTGCGACCCACCGCAACCTGGCCGAGGAAATGAAAGCCGGCCGTTTTCGTGAGGATCTTTACTACCGCATTAATGTGGTGGGCCTGGCAATACCGTCCCTGGCTGAGCGGCGCGAGGATATTCCCTTGCTGGCTAATAACTTCCTGCACTATTTAAGCCGGAAATATAATAAAAACCTTAACGGTTTTGCGCCAGATGCCATGGAGCTGCTCATCTCTGCCCCCTGGCCCGGTAACGTACGGCAGCTGCAGAATATCGTTGAACAGACGGTAGTCCTGTCTACAACTCCGCTCGTGTCTGTGTCACAAGTGCAAAAAGCATTACAAGATGATATTGGCGGTATAGTGCCTTTTGAAATCGCACGTAAGAACTTCGAACGCGACTATCTGGTCAAGTTACTCAAGGCAACTAATGGCAGTGTCAGCCAGGCCGCGCGCCTTGCCCAGCGTAACCGCACTGAGTTTTACAAGCTATTGCAACGCCATCAACTCACCCCTGCATTATTCAAGGAAGATGCTCCGTCTATCTGACGTCTACGAATTGAGACTAAATTAATCCTTATAAATCATTAATATAGGATATCACCACCACTGCATGTCTCCATACAGAGACATGCAGAATCACTAAAACCCCGCCTTAAAAATCATAACCACCTGTTTTAAATACAAAATATATAGTTGGCACGCTGCTTGCAATGCTTACCTTGCAATTCTTAAACATGGATACAGCGTGCTAAAACTGTCTGACAATAATTTTCTGCTACACAAACGCGCTTTTGCTGCATTACTAGCTTCTGCTGCCATTTTTTCGCACTTCAATGTCATGGCGTATGGTGTTGCAGAATCACCGGCACATGCACTGGCGGTGTATCAGTTCATGGATCTTGATGTAGACCATGACAATAAATTATCCAAGGAAGAAGCTGTCAGGGATTGGGATATCTCGGCAAGCTTTAAGAAGGCAGATTTTAATGGTGATGGTGTACTGGCATTAAGCGAATACACCAACTTTAAGGCTGCGGTGAATAACACCAAAAATGTTCATCGTGCACAAGCAGTTAGCAATGGATTAGTCATTAATGGTCTGGTCATTAAAGGATAAATCATGATGTCAAAAGCCGAATACAAATTAGCAGTGATACAACCCAAGAAAACTCACCCATTGGTACTGGTTGCCGCAACCGGCCTGACGATTTTCAGTATTCTGGGTAGCGCAGCTATTACCGGCCTCATCCCACATACGCAAAGTGAACGGGCTGTTGATGTCACGGCAAACAGATCGATTATCCTGACGCTGCCTGATCCAACAACACCCGATCTGGTTCAGCCTGAATCTAAGTTCCACCAAACACAGGACGGCGTGAAATCGCCTAATGGAGCCAAGCTTAAACAGCATCAGCAGGAACACATCATGAGCGACCTGCAATACAACCAGAATATCCAGTTGACTGTCGCCTAACGTTAATAGACAGCATACACAGTTCCTTACAGCGGGCCTTCATCTCCCCGAGAAGGTTCGCTTTTTTTTGCCTGCTTTTTATGAGCAGACTTTAGCTAGTGAATATTTAGCGCTGGCCAATTGCAGCAGTGACGTTATCTGATCAATGAAAGGAGCTCCATTCATGTCAATCAACAACCCGAACAAGACCCACCCTATGGTACTGATCGCAGCCCTTGCATTAACGATATTCAGCATTTTGGGCGGTACTGTGATTGCCGGCTTGATTCCAGTTGCCCATACCGGCACTGAAATCCCGGCAAGAGACAAGCTGCTGGTAAAGCCAAGTCAGCAAATCCCAGCAAAGTCAGGAACTGGCAATCAGGATAAAGATAGCGAAAAACGACACCAAGCCAAAAAAATTGCCAGCGCCATGATGACCGGGAGTTGTGACAATGCCTACCTGCTGGTAGGCAACAAGGATGGCGGCAAGCGTAGCCCCGTAGCGCATGGGCGTTCTACTGCGCTGACTTGTGACATGACTAGTTTCAGTAGCAGCACTATCCGAGCCTAAGCTCTGGAACCAAAAAAGCTATGTGCCAACTACACGGCAACCTGACCCTTGATCGCAGGATGCGGGTCATAGTTCTGCAGTTCAAAATCTTCGAATTTGAATCCAAAGATATCTTGAATCTCGGGATTGATACGCATGGTCGGCAATGCACGAATATCGCGCGTAAGCTGCTCATTGACCTGCTCAAGGTGATTCAGGTAGATATGTGCATCACCCAGCGTATGCACAAAATCACCCAGCTTTAGGCCGCATACCTGCGCGACCATCATAGTCAGTAGTGCATATGACGCAATATTGAATGGGACGCCAAGGAAGATATCTGCACTGCGTTGATACAGCTGGCATGACAGCTTGCCATCAGCGACATAGAACTGGAAAAATGCGTGGCAAGGCGGCAGCTTCATCTGATCGACATCAGCCACGTTCCAGGCCGACACTATCAGGCGACGTGAGTCGGGGTTTGTCTTAATGGCATTCACGACCTGGCTGATCTGGTCTATATGTGTACCATCCGGCTTGGGCCAGTTACGCCACTGATAGCCATAAACTGGGCCTAGATTGCCGTTTTCATCGGCCCATTCGTCCCATATCCTGACCCCATTTTCCTTGAGGTAGGCAATATTGGTGCTGCCTTGCAAAAACCATAGCAGCTCGTGGATGATGGATTTAAGGTGTACCTTCTTGGTGGTGAGTAGCGGAAAGCCCTCTTCCAGGTTGAAGCGCATCTGGTAACCAAATACGGAGATGGTCCCGGTACCCGTACGATCTTCTTTTCTGTTGCCGTGTTCCAGCACATGCTGCAATAACTCTTGGTAAACTTTCATTAATGGTACACCTGCATTATTTGATCCCCATCATGCGGAAGGCTTAGCTTCTATCGGCGATATATTGCTTGATCGCGTTTACATCGAAATCCATCACATCCGAACGTTGCGGCAAGTCTTCCAGCCCTTTCAGCGGTGCCGGGCGCTCAGGCTTTTGGCCCAGGGCCTCGACTATCGCTTCCTCAAACTTGGCTGCCAGTGCGGTCTCCAGCACCACCATGGGAATGCCCTGCTCACGGTATTCCAGTGCCACCTTTAAGCCATCGGCTGTATGTGTATCTATGGTCACACCATACTTCTCAAAGGTGTCACGTATGGTCAGCATGCGATTAGCGTGGTTGCTACTTCCGGAGACCATGCCGTAATCGGCAACCTTGGCAAAGTAACCCTCAGCATTCAGATCAAATGCACCACCGCTATCGACTTTGCTCCATAGCTCGCGCATTTTTGTGCCGTCACGGCCAACAAGGTCGAATACAAAACGCTCAAAATTGGAAGCCTTACTGATATCCATGGACGGGCTGGAGGTGTGGTAAGTATTAGCGGAGCCGCGTGGACGATACACCCCGGTTTTGAAAAACTCATCCAGTACGTCATTTTCATTGGTCGCTACCACCAGCTTGTGGATAGGCAGGCCCATCATGCGGGCGATATGGCCTGCACACACATTGCCGAAATTGCCGGAAGGCACTGAAAAACTGACTTTCTGCTGGTTATTCTGCGTCACGGCAAAATAACCCTTGAAGTAATACACCACCTGCGCAGCCACACGCGCCCAGTTGATTGAGTTTACGGCGCCTATCTTGTGTTTTGCCTTGAAGGCATGGTCATTGGATACCGCCTTAACCATATCCTGGCAGTCGTCAAACACGCCTTTCACCGCGATATTATGGATATTGTCATCCTGCAGGCTGAACATCTGCGCAGTCTGGAAACGGCTCATCTTTTTATGAGGTGATAGCATGAATACGCTGATACCCTTTTTGCCGCGCATCGCATATTCGGCAGCAGAGCCAGTATCGCCGGAAGTCGCACCGAGAATATTGGTGGTTCTCCCAACTTTGCTCAACACATACTCAAACAGGTTGCCCAGCAACTGCATGGCTATGTCCTTAAATGCGAGCGTCGGGCCGTTGGAAAGCGACAGCAGGTAGAGATTATCCTCCAGCTTCAGGGTAGGCGTAATATCTGCCGCCTGCTGCCCTTTGCGTGCGTAGCAATACACATCGGCCCGGTAGGTCTTGTCAATAATGGTTCTGAGGTCTGCGGCAGGGATGTCATCCACCAGGCGGGAAAGTATGGTGAACGCCAGGTCGCGATAATTCATGGCGCGCATAGCGGTTAAATCCGCATCGGTAAACTGCGGGTATGTCTCGGGCAGATACAAGCCGCCATCAGGCGCTAAACCACCGAGCAGGATTTCACTAAAATTGAGGGCGGGCGAATTGCCACGGGTACTAATATATTTCATTGTGTTATTTGCCTAATTCTTCCATACGCAAGCGTGTGACTTTACCTGCTATGGCAGGCAAAGCCTCGATAGCCGCAATCGCAGCATTCATGTTCTTTTCCACAGTGATGTGTGTGAGGATAATGATGTCAGCCTCAGTTTCGTTATCCTGTGGTTCTTTTTGCATCATGGCATCAATCGAAATCTCACGATCACCCAGTATCTTGGTCACCTCAGCCAGCACGCCCGGTTTATCCATAGCGCGCATGCGCAGGTAATAAGCGCTGCTGATTTCAGTGATCGGCAAAATAGGCAGATTGACGATCTGCTCTGCCTGGAAACCCAAATAGGGTACGCGTTGTTCTACCGTTGCAGATTCCATGCGCGCCACATCCACCAGGTCAGCCACTACCGCACTGGCCGTAGGTTCGGCGCCGGCGCCGGCACCGTAATAAAGCGTAGGGCCAACAGCATCGCCCTTCACCACGACGGCATTCATTGCACCGTTGACGTTAGCGATCAAGCGCTTTTCAGGGATCAGCGTAGGATGCACACGCAGCTCAACGCCTTTGTCGGTGCGCTTGGTAATACCCAGCAATTTGACTCTGTAGCCCAGTTCTTCCGCATAGCGAATATCCTTGGCATCCAGCTTGGTAATGCCCTCGGTATAAGCCTGAACAAACTGCATGGTGCTGCCAAAAGCAATCGCCGACATGATAGTCAGCTTGTGGGCAGCATCGATACCCTCCACATCAAAAGTCGGGTCGGCTTCGGCATAGCCCAGGCGCTGCGCCTCGCCCAGAACGTCGGCAAAGGCCAGGCCTTTTTCGCGCATCTCGGTGAGGATAAAGTTAGTCGTACCGTTAATGATGCCGGCTATCCATTCAATACGATTGGCAGACAGGCCTTCACGCAAAGCCTTGATGATGGGAATACCACCAGCCACTGCGGCCTCGAATGCCACGATGACACCCTTGGCTTGGGCGGCTGCGAATATCTCATTACCGTGTAGTGCAATCAGCGCCTTGTTGGCGGTCACCACATGCTTGCCGTTGGCAATGGCTTGAAGCACCAGCTCTTTAGCCAGTGTGTAGCCGCCAATCAACTCAACTACCACATCTACATGGGGGTCGTTGACAACTGAAAATGCATCCTCGGTCACCGCAATCTTGCCACCAGTGATTTCCTTTGCCCGTGCCACATCACGATCGGCCACTTTGACAATTTGAATGATACGACCTGCACGGCGTGCGATCTCCTGCTGGTTGCGTGTCAGTACGGTAAAAGTACCGCCGCCGACCGTGCCTATGCCTAACAAGCCTACATTAACTGGTTTCATTACAGATTTTTCCTAAAGCAAAATGAAGGAATATGCATTCCTTCACGAAAGTAAAACTTGTGTGCTGCAGCACGCTGCACACCAGAATCTAGCGCCAATACCGCACAACCTGATGTCCGAGCCTGCTGCTCAAGATGTTGCAGTAGCAACTTACCTACCCCCCTGGAACGCTGAGACTCATCAGTCACCAGGTCGTCCACATACAGCCTGAGCCCTTCATAGGTGTTCTCAATCAGGCGCCAGAGCGCTACACCTAGCACCTGCTCATCACTCACCGCCACCAGCAAACGCGCGCCGTTAGCAAACACCTCCCGCATGCGCCCAGCATAGTCTACCGGCAGCTGCGGCCTTAATTGTCGGTGCACTTGCTCAGCTCTTAGCAGCCAGTCTGGCGCTACTACTTGCCCGTTGCTGTCAGTGACCTCAACGAGCTTCATGTACCATGGCGCTTGCGATAGCCTTCCAGGAAGCGCGCAATGCGGGTAATGGCCTCTGTCAGGTCATCCACGTTCGGCAAGAACACCACGCGGAAATGGTCTGTCGACTTCCAGTTAAAGCCAGTGCCTTGTACCAGCAGCACTTTCTCTTCAAGTAACAGGTCCAGGATAAACTGCTGATCATCCTTGATAGGATAGATTTTTGGATCCACTTTCGGGAACAGATACATTGCAGCTGCAGGCTTGTAACAGGTAACACCCGGAATCGCCGTCAGCATTTCATAGGCCAGGTCACGCTGCTTGCACAAGCGCCCGCCCGGTGCTACTAGGTCATTGATGCTCTGGTAGCCGCCCAGTGCGGTCTGTATCGCCAGCTGTCCCGGCACATTGGCGCACAGGCGCATCGAGGCCAGCATATTCAGGCCTTCGATATAATCAGTTGCATGACGCTTCTCGCCTGACACCACCAACCAGCCTGCACGATAGCCACAGGTGCGATAATTTTTGGACAGGCCGTTAAAGGTGACGAACAATACATCCTCGGCCAATGAGGCCACTGAAGTATGTACGTTGCCGTCATACAGTACCTTGTCGTAGATCTCATCAGCAAAAATGATCAGTTTGTGATGGCGCGCGATCTCGACCACCTTTTCCAGAAACTCTGCAGGATACAAGGCGCCCGTGGGGTTATTGGGGTTAATCAGTACGATACCGCGGGTATTGGCGGTAATCTTGGCTTCCATATCCTTCAGGTCTGGCAACCAACCGCTAGCTTCGTCACAGCGATAATGGCGCGGCGTGCCGCCTGCAAGGGTCACAGCAGCTGTCCATAAAGGATAATCCGGCATAGGCACCAATATCTGGTCGCCATTATTCAGCAAAGCCTGCATTGCCATCACGATCAGCTCGGAAACCCCGTTGCCGATGATGATGTCATCAATATGTACATTGGCAATGTGCTTCTGCTGTGTGTAATGCATGATGGCCTTACGCGCAGCGAACAGGCCTTTAGAGTCGGTGTAGCCGGAAGCCGCGCCCATATTGAGGATCACATCCTGCAGTATCTCTTCAGGCGCTTCAAACCCAAACGGTGCAGGGTTGCCGATATTGAGCTTGATAATGCGATGTCCCTCTTCTTCCATCTGCTTGGCGCGCGCCAATACCGGGCCGCGAATGTCGTAGCACACGTTATTGAGTTTGGAAGATTTGAGTATGGGTTCCACGGCTAAAAACCTGGTCGAAAAAATGTGATATCTTACCTTGTCAGGCCCTATTCAGGCAATGTAACTAAGGCATGCACGCGAGAACCCAAAATGAAATTACATTTAACCCAAGCCGCAGGCAATCAACTCATTACCGGCTATACCCCTGACTGGGTGGCTATTAATCATCAACGTTTTGAACATAGCGTGATTGTGCTGCCCACCGAAGTACGCACGGATTGGCAAGTGGCTGATTTTGATGCGCTAAAGACTGAGGATTTTACATTACTGGTGACGCTGCAACCGGAAGTGGTATTACTTGGCACCGGCCTCAAGCATCGCTTTATCCACCCCCGCCTGATTGCGGCATTGACTGAGCACAACATCGCGGTGGAGTGCATGACCACAGATGCTGCCTGCAGAACTTACAACATACTAATGGCAGAAGGCCGCAGGGTCGCTGCGGCCTTGATTATCCAGCGCTGACTACAACCCCTTACGGGAGAAGGTCAGCGTGGCATTAGTCCCGCCAAAGCCAAAGCTATTGGACAGCGCAGTTTGAATGTTGGCGTTATCAATACGCTGACGCACGATATTCAAACCCTCCGCCGCTGGATCCAGTGTTTCGATATTGGCAGATGCTGCAATAAAGTTATTTTCCATCATCAACAGGGTATAAATCGCTTCATTCACCCCAGCCGCACCCAGTGCATGGCCTGACAGGGATTTAGTAGAGGCAATCGCCGTTTTGCTCTCGCCAAACACTGCACGTATTGCTTCCAGCTCTTTGGTATCGCCAACCGGTGTGCTGGTACCGTGGGTGTTGATGTAATCCACCTCGCCCTCAACCCCTTGCAGGGCCAACTGCATGCACCTGACAGCACCTTCACCTGAAGGCGCGACCATATCGTAGCCATCAGAAGTAGCGCCATAGCCCACGACTTCGGCGTAGATTTTGGCACCACGCGCCTTGGCATGTTCATATTCCTCCAGCACCACTATGCCACCGCCACCAGAGATCACGAAACCATCACGGTTCGCGTCATAAGTCCGCGATGCTTTATCAGGGGTATCGTTGTACTTGCTGGACATCGCACCCATGGCGTCGAACAGATAGGACAAGCTCCAATGCTCCTCCTCGCCGCCGCCAGCAAACACAATATCCTGCTTGCCCAGCTGGATCTGCTCCATACCTGCACCTATACAATGGGCACTGGTAGAGCAGGCTGAGCTGATGCCGTAATTGACGCCCTTAATTTTGGCACCAGTAGCCAGGGTAGCAACGATACCGCTGCACATCGCCTTGGTGACCATATACGGGCCAACCCGGCGTATGCCTTTCTCGGCAAGTACTCGGTTACTTTCCTCGATACTTTCGGTCGAAGGGCCACCACCACCGACAATAATACCGGTACGTACATTGGAGACCAGATCATCTTGCAGACCGGCATCAGCAATGGCTTCCTGCAGCGCTATCCACGCATAGGCATGACCATTCGCCATGAAGCGCAACAGTTTGCGATCAATCAATTCGGAAATGTCGAGGTTCTTGATCGAACCTGCCACATGCGAGCGCAAGCCGCGATCTGCATACTCCTGCTGAAAAGTGATGCCAGAACGGCCTTCACGCAAGCTATCGACAACCTCGGCTTTATTGTTTCCCAGACTGGAAACAATGCCCATACCTGTTACAACGACACGACGTACCATCGTGTTCTCCTCAAAATTATGCCCAGCAAACCATTCTTGCAGTTTTATATGAATTAAAAATGCTTTTTAATTAAAAATTATCGGTACGCGTAAACAACCCCACGCGTAAATCATTGGCAGTATAAATCTCACGGCCGTCCAGTTCCATACGCGCATCGGCAATTCCCATCACCAGTTTACGCATCATCACGCGTTTTAGATCAATATAATAAGTGACTTTTTTGCCGGTCGGCAGTACCTGACCACTAAATTTGACCTCGCCTGCGCCCAGCGCACGGCCGCGGCCGGGACCACCCATCCAGCCCAGGAAAAACCCGACCAGTTGCCACATGGCATCTAGGCCCAAGCAACCAGGCATCACCGGGTCACCGGTAAAATGGCACTGGAAGAACCATAAATCAGGCTTCACATCCAGCTCAGCAATAATTTGGCCATGCCCGTATTTTCCGCCGTCTTCGGTAATCGAAACGATACGATCGAACATCAACATTGGAGGCAAAGGCAGCTGCGCGTTGCCTGCGCCAAACATTTCCCCACGTCCGCAGCTCAGGAGTTCTTCATAGGTAAAACTATTTTGTTTTTGCATTAATAATGACCAAGTCTTAAGTAAATTTAAGTAAACACCCTCTATTTTCGCCGGAAATGCCATTTAGCGAAAGCCCTAACAGAATTAAGTTATTTTCAACAGGGGTATACAGATCTGTTTACACCTGCCAAAAATACCGCTACCATTGCTTACAAATAAGTTACATATTCAAAAACCCTTCCATTACTTAATTACAGGATACGTCAATGAGTGATCGCCAACTGGCCGACTGGCGCCAACATGCGCAAAAACTAGAATCGGAAATCAACAAAGTTGTTGTGGGTCAGCAATCCCCTATCCGGGCGATTACCACCGCTATTTTCTCGCGTGGCCATGTATTACTGGAAGGTGATGTGGGGGTCGGAAAAACCACCCTGCTACGTGCTTTTACCCGCTGCATTGGTGGCGGATACCAGCGTATTGAAGGCACCATCGACCTGATGCCGAATGATCTGGTGTATCACACCTATCTAGGTGAGGATGGCAAACCACACGTCAGCCCTGGCCCTTTGCTTATGTCCGGCGAGAACCTCTCGGTATTTTTCTTCAATGAAATCAACCGTGCTCGCCCGCAAGTGCACTCACTGCTGCTGCGCGTGATGGCAGAACGTACGCTTACCGCTTTTAATAAAGAGCATTATTTTCCGCACATGCTGGTATTTGCTGACCGTAACCAGGTGGAAAAAGAAGAAACGTTTGAGATTCCATCCGCTGCCCGTGACCGTTTCATGATGGAAATCCCGATTGTGGTCCCTGACGATGCTGTGATCATGGAGTCATTGGTGTTCGATACCAAGTTCCATAATGTGGATGCACTGATAGACACGCTGGAACCCGGCATATTGCAGTTCGACCAGCTCAATGCATTCTCATCGCTGCTGCAATCATCAGTTGAAGCCAGCCCAAGGTTACGCCAGTATGCACTTGACCTGTGGCGCGCAACCAAATCCCCGACAGCTTACGGCGTCAAGGTTAGTGGCGTAGATATGCAGCGTTTAGTGCTCTCCGGTGCCAGCCCACGCGGCATGAGCATGATGCTACGCGCAGCTAAGGTAAATGCCTGGCTGAATAACCGTGAAGCAGTATTGCCTGAAGACGTGCATGCGGTATTCCATGAAACCATTGCCCACCGTCTGGTATTCAGTCCGGTATATGAAATGCGCCGCACCGAAATCGCCCGTGAATTATTGTCCGGCATCACTAACGCCATCTCTGCACCTTAAATCATTAAACAGCACCTATGACGCCTGATATCAAAGAGTTCGGTTACCACATTGGCTGGCGCTCACGCGGGCGCCATACCGGCCGGCATGTCAGTACGCAACGCGGTATGGGCATGGAGTTTCGCGGCCATACCACTTTGCTGGCTTATCCTGACCCGCGCCGCATTGATATCCGTCAAACCATACGCGACCCGATGGAACAGGTGTATGTGCGCGTTTTTAACCAGAAAAGCTCCACCCCGGTATTTGTGGTGGCCGACCTTTCCGGCTCAATGAATTTTGGCAGCAAACAGCGAAAAGTTGCCGTGGCGGCGGAGATCGCTCAATCCGTGGCTATGTCAGCCACACACAATAGCGACCCCTTCGGCTTTATCGGGTTCGATGATGTGGTGCGTGAAGATTGGCTGGCGACCTCGTCATTCCGGCCGCATAACGCACTTGAGCTCATAGACCGGCTGAAATATTTTCACCCCGAGCATGTTGGCAGCCATGGCCTGAATGAAGTGAATCGCTACCTGCCGCGTGAGCGCTCGTTGATATTCCTCATTTCGGACTTCCACATGCCGCTACCGGAGTTACAGGATTCGCTCTCGCTGATGATGCGCCATCACATAGTGCCTATGGTGCTATGGGACTCGGCAGAATATAAGAATATGCCGGAGTTCGGCATCACCAGCGTGACGGACTGTGAGACTGGAGAAAGACGCACGCTGTTTCTGCGTAAACCGTTACGTGAACGCATCGTGCAGAGCTTTGAGAACAGACGTGCTGCCATTGAAGCCCTTTTTATGCGTTATGACATGCCGCCCTTTTTTGTCGAGGGTGCGTTTGATGCCGATGCACTAACCGATTATTTTCACCAATTTGTGGCTGCCTGAGCATGAACCCAAAACTTTTTCACCTCTCTCTGTCGCGGCATTTGATTGCGGCATTTTTTCTATCCATGTTGGCATCGCCGGCGCTGGCCTCTCCCGATGATGGCGCCGCACCTGAAATCCCAGATGGCATTGTCAAAATCAGCACCATAGAACCTGATCGCGCAGTAGGGTATACCGTGGGCGACGTACTGGAGCGTACTGTCACGCTGGAAGTGAAAAAGCCTTATACGCTGTTGAACACCTCACTACCTATCGTCGGTTACGAGCATCGTTACAAAGGCCAGGTATCGGGAATCGAGCTGAAAAGCATCCGCCATGAAGCGCTGGAAAATGACGACAATACTGTCTACACGCTATATCTGGCATATCAGGTATTCACCAACAACATTGTCGCCAAGCCGGCCATCCTGCCTGCTGAAATCATCTAATTCAAAGGCCCGGCCAAAGCTGTCGCAGGCTCGAAAGCCAAAAGCGGCATCGTGCAGTACCGCATCCCCAGCTGGAACTTCCGCATCTCGCCAATTGCCGTTTATGGCTCAGTCAAGATCGAAGAAGATATGAGCCCGCTGCGAGGCCCGCTGTTACTGGATGCCAGCCCACAGAAGCTCAGGCTGAAAGTGCTGGTGGGGATACTGGTATTGAGCGTATTGGGTTTGCTATACATATTGGGCATGCGCGCATGGCTGCCACTAATGGGCAGGCCGTTCGCCAGGGCTTACCGCGATATCCGCAAACTGCCAGCTACTCCAGACGGTTTGCAGCAAGCTGTTGCACGCATACACAGCGCCATCAACGCGACAGCAGGCAACAGCATATTCAGCGACAACCTGGATAGTTTCCTCACCAACAAGCCTGCATTTGCAGCGGTTAAAACTGATATCGAACACTTCTTCGGGCTATCCCGCCAGGTATTCTTTGAGACCCAGGCTGCGCATCAGATCGGCGATGAGCCCATGACCTGGCTAAAAGGTTTCTGCCGCCGTTGCCGCGACTGCGAACGTGGCCTGGTTCCTGAGCGCATCACCACGGTGAAGGCTTAAACCATGAGTTTCAGCACGCCATGGGTGTTATGGTTATTACCCTTAGCACTATTACCGCTGGTGCTCAACCGCACGCACAGCCGCACTTACTCATGGATAGCCATGCTACCCAGGGATCCGCTCTCGGACCTGATAGGCCTGCTACTCAAGATTCTGGCAGTGCTGGCTTTGATCTTCATACTGTGTGGCCTGGCTGGCCCGCATAGTGCCCAGCAGCATATCGAACGTATAGGCGTAGGCGCGCAAATCGCCTTGGTGCTGGATCGTAGCGCCAGTATGGATGATCCGTTTTCCGGAGGTGTTGATGGCCGTGTGGGCGAAACCAAGTCAGTCGCCGCCAGCCGCCTGATTACCCAATTCGTGAATTCGCGTCAGAACGACATGTTCGGCATGATTACTTTCAGTAACTCCGCGATGTATGTGTTGCCACTGACGGAAAATCGCGAGGCGGTCCTTGCCGCCATCCAGGCCACGGCAGGCAATGCCTTGTTCCAAACCAATATCGGCAGCGGCCTGACCGCAGGTGCCGGGCTGTTTGAAAAAGTCCCGGACTCTGGCTCACGCGCCATTATTCTGCTGTCAGATGGCGGTGGCCGCATGAGTGCAGAGGTGCAGCAGAAACTTCGCGACTGGCTGGATCGGCTCAATATAGGCCTGTACTGGATCGTGTTACGCCAGCCAGGCGGCCTTAGTATCTTCGATACCACCTATGTGCCGCGCGAAGATGCTGCATTACCTCCGCAGATAGAACTGAATGAGTATTTCAAAACTTTGAAAACCCCTTTCCATGCCTACGAGGCAGAGGACCCAAAATCATTGGCAGCAGCGATAGACGATATCAACCAGAAAGAAAAGAAACCGATACGCTACCTTGAGCAGATTCCGGGGAAAGATTTCACTAGGCTGTGCTATCTGCTTGCTGCGCTCATGATTGGATTACTACTATGCGTCAAATACTTGGAGGTCAGAACATGGCAATCAGCCTGAAACAACTTAACCGATTCCGCCTCAGTAGCCGCAAACTCACTTGGCTGCTAGCCATCACGGCATTGCTCAGTGCAGCAGGTATAGCCCACCAGGCCAACCGTATGCGCCAGATCGAGGCATTCAATACCGCGGTATCCAACGGCAAACCGCCAAAAACCGATACGCAAAGTTTTGAAGCCAAGTTTTCTACCGCTTACTGGCTGGCAAAGAACGAGCGCTACAAGGAGTCATCCTTGCTGTTCGTGCATCTGCTGGAACAGGGAAACACCAGCCAGAAATCCGCCATACAGCATAATCTGGGCAATATTTTCTTTTTGCGCGGGCTGGCGATTAACGGCAGCAATATGAAGGTGCGCGACGAGACTGAATACCTGCTCAGGCAAGCCAAAAGCGCCTATCAACTATCCTTGCGTCTGGAAAACCACCATTGGGATACTCGCCACAACCTGGATAGAGTACTCACCATGTTGCCGGCAACTCCGACCCCGGGGGCAGGGGAATCAGACACGCCCGGCCTGATCATGGGCAATATTCCTGTTGGCTTGCCTTAACCTGACGTTTTAAGCACATGACATGCAAACATTCCTGAACTACCTGAGCCACCGCCGCGACGCTGCCTTGCTGACAGCGGCTTTCCTGCTGCTGATCATTGCGATCTTCAAACCCACAGTTCCGCTACAGCGTAATATTTACAGCTACATCTTTGTTGCCGACATTTCACAAAGCATGAACGTAGTGGATACCACGATCAACGGCAAACCTGCCTCGCGCATTGCCTATACGCAATACATGATGAACAGGGTGGTCTCCTCGCTGCCTTGCGGCACGCGCGTGAGCATAGGCCTGTTTGCCGGTGTCAGTGTGGCTGCGCTGTATACCCCTATAGAGGTGTGTGCAAATTACGCGGCTATCCAGGACACTATTGCGCACCTTGACTGGCGGACTGCATGGTCGGGCAACAGCCGCGTGCGTGAAAGCATGTTTACCCTAGCGCGCGTACTACGCGGCTTCCCTGCCCCGGCACAGGTGGTGTACTTTACCGATGGCGAAGAAGCCCCCAGGCTGCATGCTTTTAACACCAAGGATTTAACCAATTTCCAGGGCGCTAACGGCTGGTTGTTTGTCGGCGTAGGCAGTGATAAAGGCACCCCCATCCCCAAGCTGGATGAAAAAAACCAGCTCATCGGCTACTGGTCCAGTGAAAGTTTTGCCATGCAGCCTGGTATTGCCCAGATATCAGAAGCCAATATCGGCGTGCGCGACGATAACGTGGCCGGGGGTGAGAATGACCGCTACCTGTCAAAACTGGATGAAGAGTATTTGAAATCCATTTCCAAAGAGATCAGTGGCAACTATGTGCGTGGCGATAGCGTGCAAAGTGTGCTGTCCGCCATGAAAAAACAAAAACCCGCCAGGCGGGATGTGGCTCCATTTGACCTGGACTGGGTATTGGCCGGGCTGGCTGGCCTATTACTCATTGCGGCTTACATTCCGCGCCATCTGCTGAAAGCCTTGACGCTGCTGTGGCATCACTTTCTCCCGAAAAAATCTCACGCATCTTCGGTGTCAGCTGGCTGAGGCTTAAGGTTTTGCGGCAACCCCCATAACAGCCACACACGCAATCGACGCAGACTATCGGGATCGGCGCTATCCGGCAGTAATATCAGGTGGCGCTGCCAGTGGCTATTGCCAATGCCTATACTAAGCACCGTCAGGTAACTTGCCACGAAACTGCTGGCCTGTATTTTGGCTTCACACGCTGTTCCATTCCTGCGGTTCAAGATCAAAGAACCTGTACTATTCACAGCGATACTCGCCCACGACCAGGGGAATCGTAGCAGCGCATCCTGCCAGATGTGAAAAATCGCCACCAGCATAATCACCACAGATATAGCCAATTTGGTCCACAAAGCCGCAGGCATGGAGAGCATCATCAGCGCTGAAGCTGCCGCAGCCAGGGCAATTACCAACGCCAACCAATATGAAGGCTGCAAACGCACAAACATAGGCTTCGCGCTATAATGACTCATCCCCACTCCTTATTGAAGCAATCGCAATGATGACACAATGGCATGAATTTTTGGCAACGCAAGGTGCTGTGATTGATAACGGTATCGTCACAAATTTCGGCAATCCGCAGGCAGAGCTGCAAACTGCGACTGGCGGCCACATCCTAGCCGACCTGTCCCATCTCGGATTGCTGCAGGTAGCGGGCGATGATGCAGTCACTTTCCTGCAAGGCCAGCTCACTAACGATGTCAAACAGCTGGATGGCAGCACCAGCCATTACGCCGGCTACTGCAATCCTAAAGGCAGGCTGCTGGCTCTTTTCCTGGCATTCGCCCATCAGGATCATATTCATTTGCAGCTGGATGGTGCACTGGTCGAGTCCATACTAAAACGCCTGAAAATGTATGTGATGCGTTCCAAGGTAGTGATTACAGATGTCACGCAAGATATTGTCCGGATAGGCGTTGCTGGCGCAAACAGCGAATCTTTACTGAAACAGCTGTTCGACACAGTGCCGCAACAGCCGCACCAGATAAGCACGCTGGAGCATGTCACCCTGATCCGCCTGCCCGGCCCACTAGCACGCTTTGAGATATTGACCAATAGCGAATACGCAGCAGGCCTGTGGGAGCAACTGAACGCGCACTTCAACCCTGTTGGAAAAAACAGCTGGGATTACCTGGAGATACATGCCGGCATCCCGGAAATAGTGCCAGGCACACAGGAAGCTTTTGTGCCGCAGATGGTCAACCTGGATGCCCTAGGCGGCATCAACTTCAAGAAAGGCTGCTACACCGGGCAAGAAATTGTTGCACGTACGCATTATCTGGGTAAGGTGAAACGCCGCACCCAGCTTGCCCATATTTCAACATCAGAGATGGCTGCACCGAAGGCAGGAGATGTCATACACGCCAAAGGTACGCAAGATGCGGTTGGGCAGATTGTACGTAGTGCAGCGGCAGTTGAGGGTGGGTTTGATGTGCTGGCAGAGGTGCGCCTGGATAGCCTGGAAGCAGGCACGGTGGACCGGCAGGGAAACAGCCTTGTCATACTCAGCCTGCCATATAGCCTGGCTAGCGAATAACTACCACCTTAGCTTAATATCACTTGGTTGCGGCCAGATGCTTTTGCCTGATACATGGCCTTGTCTGCCCGCTCTATTACCTGCGCAATATTTTCATCGGCTTCAGCAATAGCCGCACCCAGGCTTGCCGTGATATTGATCAACTCCCCTTTATAGCTAATCGCCCGGCTTTCTATAGCCACTCGAATTTTTTCAGCCAGCAGCATCGCGCCATGGGTATCTCCATCTTTACCTACAATCACGAACTCCTCACCACCCCAACGACAGATAAAATCTGAAGCGCGGATACAGGATTTAATCGTCAACGCAGCCTCTGACAACACATAGTCACCAGCCAGGTGACCATAGCGATCATTGATGCTTTTAAAGTTATCGATATCCAGCACCAACACGGCGATCTGGGTTTTCTTGCGTACGCTCTCGTTGAACAACACCTCAACGACAATATCAAAAGCCCGTCTGTTAGGTAAGCCGGTCAGTGCATCCGTAGTCGCCATCATTTCAAGTTCGGACTGATAGCGCTTAAGTGCAATGTGTGTCAGTAATACAGCAATGGCAGTTACCAGCACGCAAATCAGCAAGTTCAGATACAAGGTATACCGGATGCTGGAGGTAGCTTCGCTTTCGCTCTTTTCCACAAAAAGATACCACTTCAGTTCAGAGATGTAGCGGGCATTGATTAAATGGGTTGCACCAGCATTCTGGTACTCGTATGACCCACTCTCATGCTTCAATATTTCAGGAAAAATCTGGGCCAGCCCTGCTATTTTTTTAACATTACTGCCAGGTGGATATTTTTGATTCCCGGAGATAATAATCAAGCCCTGTGGATCAACGAAATAAACGTTGCGGCGATAGCGCTGCTGGTAGCTGTTGATAAGTTTTTGTACCGAGTCTACGGTCAGCCCTACACCGGTGGCGCCGATATACTGGTTGGCGTAATCAAGTACACGATAGTTAACAAAAATAGTCAGTGCATCTGCATGCGCAAGGTCTTTATCTACATTCAGCTCGTAAGGCTGCTGCATATCACGCACACGGAAATACCATGCATCGCGCGGCTCTTCGGTTTTGACTGTTTTCAAGACCCCTTTACCGTAGTAATACTGACGGGATTTCTCAGACACCAGGAAACTGACAAATGTGCCATATCTGGCCTGCACTTCCTGCAAATAACGGCTGATACGCTCAACCCCATCTTCCCCGTCTATCAGCCAGTCCCTGAGAAAAGTATCCGAAGCCATCATGGAGGCGATAAACACGGTACGTACCAGGTCTTTTTGAATTTCCGAATAGATGTTGTCTGCAGTTAGCGGCAGCTCGTTGTCGACAATGGCATCATGGATAGAATGTTTTGAAACCTGATAACTGACCACCGATGTCGCCACAAAGCCAGCCCCAAGGACTAGCGTCAATAACAGTATCAGTTTGTATCGATTCATTGGGAGTAACTAAAGTACAGGCGCTACTTGGGAGGCGATTGCGGAGTGACTTTTGGGGTGGCTTGCTCTATTACCTGGTAAAACACCTCGTCCTGCTTGATCATGCCGAGCTCACTACGGGCACGCTCTTCAATCGCCGCAAAACCTTGCTTGAGGTCACGCACTTCGGCGTCCAGCGTGTCGTTACGTGCTTTCAGGCTGCTGTTTTTATCTTTTTCCTCGCTGATCTGGCGATTCAGATCCCACACCCTCAGCCAGCTCCCCTTGCCCAGCCACAGTGGATACTGTAGCGAGGCAATGAGTATGACAAATATAAGGGTGAGGGCTTTCAACGATGGTGACGACTAGCGTGCAATATTATAAAAAGCACTCATGCCGGCGTAGCTGGTAGCATCTCCCAACTCTTCTTCAATGCGCAGCAACTGATTGTATTTTGCAATACGTTCTGAGCGTGACAGTGAGCCAGTCTTGATCTGCAAGGCATTGGTAGCAACCGAGATATCAGCAATTGTAGTATCTTCAGTTTCACCTGAACGATGCGATACCACAGAGGTATAACCTGCACGCTTGGCAGTCTCTATGGTCTGGAAGGTTTCCGTCAAGGTACCGATCTGGTTGACCTTGATCAGCCCGGAGTTGGCAACGCCGCGCTTGATGCCTTCGCGCAGGATCTTGGCATTGGTCACAAACAGATCGTCACCCACCAGCTGCACGTTCTTGCCCATACGCTCGGTCAGCACTTTCCAGCCGTCCCAGTCATGCTCGCTCATGCCATCCTCAATACTGATGATAGGATACTTGTCCACCCAGGCGGCCAGGTAGTCGGTGAACTGGGCAGAACTCAACTGCACACCCTCTGACTCCAGATGATATTTACCATCCTTGTAGAACTCGGAGCTGGCGCAATCCAGGCCCAGCAAAATATCGCGGCCCGGTTCGTATCCTGCATTGGAGATAGCTTCCAGTATGTATTGAATGGCAGACTCATTAGAAGGCAGGTCAGGAGCAAAACCGCCTTCATCGCCTACTGTGGTTGCCAGGCCTTGTTTATGTAATATTTTCTTCAAGGCATGAAAAACTTCAGCACCTGCCCGCAATGCTTCGCGGAAGCTGGGCAAACCAGCCGGGATAATCATGAACTCTTGCATATCCACACTATTTTCAGCATGAGCACCGCCATTGATGATATTCATCATAGGCGTTGGCAATTGCATCAGGCCGGAACCACCCAGGTAGCGATACAGTGGCAGGCCGGACTCTTCAGCAGCAGCACGCGCACAGGCCATGGAAACACCCAGGATTGCATTAGCGCCCAGACGTGCCTTGTTCTCGGTGCCGTCCAGTTCAATCAGTGTGCTATCGATAAAGCTTTGTTCTTCTGCATCTACGCCAACCACCGCCTCAGCGATCTCGGTATTTACGTTTTCAACTGCCTGCAATACGCCCTTGCCCAGGTAACGGCCGGTATCGCCATCACGCAGCTCAACGGCTTCCTTGGTGCCGGTAGAGGCACCGGATGGCACAGCAGCACGACCGATAATGCCGGACTCCAGCAACACATCGACTTCGACGGTAGGATTGCCGCGAGAATCAAGAATTTCACGGGCGATGATATCTACAATTGCACTCATGTTATTTCCTTAAATTTAAAAACTGAATGTTCTAATTAAAGCGTCTGCTCAATAAACCCGGCTTTTTTTACCAGCCTGTCCATCTCTACCAGCACCTGTAACAAATCTTGCATCTTGTGCAATGGCCACGCATTGGGGCCATCTGACAAAGCTTGGGCCGGATCAGGATGCGTTTCCATGAAAATGCCGGCAATACCGCTGGCTACCGCTGCACGCGCCAACACGGGCACATGCTCGCGCTGTCCGCCGCTCTTGTCACCCTGCCCACCCGGCTGCTGCACTGAGTGTGTGGCATCAAATACTACCGGGCAATTCGTCTCGCGCATAATGGCAAGGCCGCGCATATCAGATACCAGCGTGTTATAGCCAAACGATACGCCGCGTTCACACACCATAATAGTGTCTTTGCCGCCATTGGCTTCCTTGGCTTTCTGCACTACATTTTTCATATCGCCTGGAGCCAGGAACTGGCCCTTCTTGATGTTCACCGGCTTGCCGCAAGTAGCTACCGCCGTAATAAAGTCAGTCTGGCGACACAAAAATGCCGGCGTTTGCAGTACATCCACCACGGATGCGACTTCCGGCACTTGTTCCTCGGTGTGCACATCCGTCAGGATAGGCACGCCGATCTGGCGTCGCACTTCATCCAGTATTTTCAAGCCTTCGCTGATCCCAAATCCACGAAAAGTCTTGTTTGAGCTGCGATTGGCCTTGTCGTAGGAGGACTTGTAGATAAACGGAATACCGACGGCAGCACATATTTCCTTGAGCTGGCCGGCAGTATCAATGGCCATCTGCTGCGATTCAATCACACACGGCCCGGCAATCAGGAATAACGGTTGATCCAGGCCAACCTCAAAACCGCATAACTGCATTATTTGATTCCTTTGCTTTTCAGGGCAGCTTGCACGTAGGACTTGAACAAGGGATGCCCGGTGCGCGGATTGGAGGTAAATTCAGGATGGAACTGGCAGGCCACAAACCAGGGATGCACATCTTGTGGCAGCTCTATCATCTCGCATAGCTGCTCAGTCGGTGTGCGCGCTGAAATCACCAGGCCGGCGGCCTTGAGCTGCTCAACATAATGATTATTGACTTCATAACGGTGGCGATGACGCTCGTTGACTTCTGTGCCATAAATTTGTGCGGCCAGGGTATTGGCTTCGATCGGGCAGGGCTGTGCACCAAGACGCATGGTACCGCCCAGGTCTGAATCTTCACTGCGCACTTCGATCTTGCCGTCGGCAGCTTGCCATTCGGTAATCAGGCCGACCAATGGATGCGGACTGTCAGGGTTAAACTCAGTGCTGTTTGCATTCTCCAGATGCGCCACATTGCGCGCGAACTCGATCACCGCCAGTTGCATGCCCAGGCAGATGCCAAGGTACGGCTTTTTATGCTCACGTGCATAACGGATTGCGGCGATCTTGCCTTCTGTACCGCGCTTGCCGAAGCCACCGGGCACCAGCACCGCATCCATGTCTTTCAGTGCGGCCGGGCCGTCACGTTCGATATCTTCCGAATCCATATAGTGGATACGTACTTTGGACTGGGTATGAATGCCCGCATGGATCAGCGCTTCAGTCAACGACTTGTAGGACTCGGTGAGATCAACATACTTACCCACGAAAGCAATATTCACTTCGTACTTGGGATGAGCCAGGGCATCGACGATCTTGTTCCAGCTTGACAGGTCAGCCGCTTTTGCCAGGATATTCAGCTTATGGCAGACAATCTCGTCCAGCATCTGGTCATGCAGCAGGCCGGGAATCTCATAGATGGAATTAGCATCGACAGCCGAAATGACGGCTTCGGGTGAGACATTGGTAAACAGGGCAATCTTCTTGCGCTCATCATCCGGGATACTGCGGTCGGCACGGCACAGCAGGATATCAGGCTGGATACCGATCTCGCGCAGCTCTTTTACCGAGTGCTGGGTAGGCTTGGTTTTCAGTTCACCTGCAGTGGGTATCCACGGCAGCAAGGTCAAATGGATATAACAGGCGTTACCGCGACCTTCTTCAAAACCCATCTGACGGATGGCTTCAAGGAATGGCAGCGACTCGATATCGCCTACCGTACCGCCAACCTCAATGATCGCGACATCAGCGCCTTCGGCACCGCGCTTAATATGGGTTTTGATTTCATCGGTAATATGCGGGATGACTTGTACGGTCTTGCCCAGGTACTCGCCGCGACGCTCTTTCTTGATCACGGTTTCGTAAATCTGGCCGGTGGTGAAATTATTACGCTTGCCCATACGTGCGCTGATAAAGCGCTCGTAATGGCCAAGGTCGAGATCGGTCTCGGCACCGTCATCGGTGACAAACACCTCACCATGCTGGAACGGGCTCATGGTGCCTGGATCTACGTTGATATAAGGGTCTAGCTTGAGCATGGTCACCTTGATGCCACGCGATTCGAGGATAGCGCCCAGGGAGGCGGCTGCAATACCTTTACCTAGGGAGGAAACAACACCGCCGGTGACGAACACATATTTAGTCATTGAATAACACTTTTTGGACATTACGGACGGGAGACCATTTTACTGGAAACGCCCCCAAGCCACAATTAAACGTCTCAAGTTTTACGCAAACAATTTAATCGACATGCTGAATGCCAGACTAGGTGGGATTTCATAGAACTGTCATCCTCACTAGATAAGATGGTGCAACTTTAAATCACGACCAACTTATTCTGGAGAAATTGCAATGCTGAAAGAATCCCTGCTGCCACTCATCATCGCCGGCCTGTTCATCAATAGTAACGCCCACGCTGCAGTCAATCTGATTGCAATTGGTAACCTGACTGGTAGCAGCGACTTTTCCAGCCTTTCCGGCAATCTGGAAAACGGCATGGCTGCCAATATCCTCGGCGGCATGGGCTCTGGTTTGGCTTATGCTGGCGGCAATACTTTTCTGGCATTACCGGATCGCGGCCCGAACGCAACCCCATACAACAGCGCAGTTGATGATACGGTCTCCTATATTTCGCGCTTTCACACCCTGAACATGAGCCTCACCGTCAACAACTCTGGCAGCGGCCTGGCTTACAACTTAGCCCCCACTCTGGTTGCTACCACCTTACTACATAGCCCAACGGCACTCATTTACGGCTCGGGCGCTGCAGCGGGCTTGCCTAATGGCAACTGGGTCAATGACAGCACCCATAACTACTTTACCGGACGTTCCGATAATTTTGCGCCCGGCCTTTCAACCAATCCTGACAATGGCCGCTTCGACCCAGAAGGCATACGAGTATCAGCCGATGGCAAGAGCGTTTTCATCTCTGACGAATACGGTCCTTATGTATACCAATTCAACCGCACCACTGGTGAACGCATCAAAGCGTTTACCTTGCCCGGCAATTTATCGGCCAGCAACCTGAGTGCAAACGGTGATGTCGAGATCGCTGGCAACAGCGTAGGCCGTGTTGCTAACAAGGGTATGGAAGGCCTGGCCATTACGCCTGACGGCACCAAGCTGGTAGGCATTATGCAGGCCCCTCTGGAGCAAGATACCAATAAGGTGGTTCGTATTGTCACTATCGATATCGCTACCGGCGCTACCAAGGAGTACGCCTATCAACTGACTAGCGGTTCTGGCGTCAGTGAGATAGTGGCGGTGAATGACCATACCTTCCTGATTGATGAACGCGATGGCAAAGGCCTGGGCGACAACTCATCGGCCAAAGGCAAGGTTCTATTCAGCGTTGACCTGGCTGGCGCACAAGAGATACCTGCTGGAGCAAGCGGTGATCTTAGCGCATTGGCTGTGAGCAAAAGCGCTTTCATCGACCTCAAGTCCGCACTGGTAGCAGCTGGCATTGATGCCAAAAACATTCCAGCTAAACTGGAAGGCGTTTCATTTGGTCAGGATATTGTTGAAAACGGCGTCATTAAGCACACCCTATACGTTACCAATGACAATGACTTCCTCAACACTATCACTGACAGCAACCACCCTGCCGGTTTTGCCAACCCCAATCAGTTCTATGTATTCTCCTTCACCGATGCTGATCTTCCGGGTTATATGCCACAAGCCATCAGTGCAGTGCCTGAACCAGAGTCTTTTGCCATGATGTTGGCGGGCCTGGGCTTGATGGGTTTTGTAGCACGTCGTAGATCCAAAGCCGCATAACACTTTGTCTACACGATAAAAACGGCCTCTGATGAGGCCGTTTTTATTTGATTTCATCATTGCAGCTTTAAGCTATCAGGCTGGCTTGGCCCATTTGCTATATCCCTTGAACTGCTCGAATACCTCACTCATTTCCTGCCCGCTTAATAAATAAGGCTCCGCAATCTGCAAGGCCCGTAGATATTGCTCACACAGGGTTTCAACTTCCACCGCCACATCCAGCGCCTGCTTGAGGTTTTCGCCTACTGCAATCATGCCGTGATTAGCCAGCAGGCAGGCGCGACGCCCCAGCAATGCCTGCAAAGCCGCATCCGACAGAGCTTGCGAGCCGAACAAGGCATAGGGAGCACAACGGATGCTATCGCCGCCAGCCACCGCGATCATGTAGTGGAATGGCGGTATATCCCGGCGCAAACAGGCCAGCGTGGTGGCAAACATGGAATGGGTATGTACCACGGCGCTGACTTCCGGCCTTGCCTGCAAGATATCGCGATGAAAACGCCATTCCGAGGAGGGCTTGAGTTTACTGGCTTGCCCATGCTGTTGCGGCTTGCCATCGAAGTCCATGGACACCATATCATGAGGGTTCATGTCTTCAATATCCATGCCGGAAGGGGTAATCAGGAAGCCATCGCCATCACGCACACTGACATTACCCGAGGTTCCGCGGTTAAGGCCAAGCTCAGCCAGTTTGCGCGTGGTTTCAAGCAGGGACTCTCGCATTAGCATGGGAACAAGCTCCTTAACTGGCTTGGTGCGCATACGCCGCGCTCGGTAATAATCCCCGTCACCAGTCTGGCCGGTGTCACATCAAATGCCGGATTTGCCGCCGGGCTGTCATCAGGCAGCACCTTGACTTGTGCGATCTCGCCATTGGCCAGCTTACCCTGTACCCAGACCACTTCATCAGCACTGCGCTCTTCAATGGCAATCTGGCTCAGGCCATCGCTGATGGTCCAGTCTATGGTAGGCGATGGCACGGCTGCATAAAACGGTACCTGGTTATCGACAGCCGCCAGCGCTTTGAGGTAGGTGCCTATCTTGTTGCAGACGTCCCCGGTACTGGTAACGCGATCCGCGCCTACAATCACCATATCCACCTGCCCATGCTGCATCAGGTGACCGCCGGCATTATCGGTGATTACTGTATGCGGCACACCATGCCTGCCCAGCTCCCAGGCCGTAAGACTGGCACCCTGGTTGCGCGGACGGGTTTCATCCACCCACACATGGACCGCGATACCGGCATCATGCGCAGCATAGATGGGGGCCAACGCAGTGCCCCAATCCACGGCAGCCAGCCAACCGGCATTGCAATGGGTAAGGATATTGACAGCCTTATGCTGCCCGCTTGCCAACGCCTGTATTAACTTTAAGCCATGCTGGCCGATAGCCTGGTTGATTTTCACATCTTCGTCACAAATCGCTGCTGCTTCTTGCCATGCTGCCAGGTTGCGTTCAGCCGGCGGCAACTCCTGTAAACACGCCACCATACGCTGTACTGCCCAGCGCAAATTCACCGCGGTCGGGCGGCTCGTGAGCAAGCTCGCTGCCGCCCTGGCAAGATGGGCATCGCTTTCAGCCTGGCTAATGCCGGTATCCTCCAGCATTGCCAACGCCATGCCATAGGCAGCGGCAGCGCCTATCAAGGGCGCGCCCCTCACCTGCATGGTTTTTATTGCAGTCACCATCATAGGCAGCGAATGGATGCGCGCCACCGTAAAATCATGCGGCAATCGCGTCTGGTCGATAATCTCGACAGCCTTGCAGCGCGGGTCTGGCCAGATGGTCCTGAATTGCCGTCCTTCAATATTCATATATTTGATTCATTTTTTATAAAATTCACTTGCATTTTCGGACAAGTCGAATAGGAAAAATTCCTATCCACAAAATCTGTGGATAGTTTTGTGGATAGCTGTGACTTAAAAATGTAACTTACCATTCTGTAACGACTTTTTTAAAACGCCTATTTTTTAATCTGATATTTTTATCAATAAAATCATTGACTTATTCTATGTCATTGGATTATTAACATTTTTTAACAACTCTTAAAGTAGCACATGAGGTGGTGTGCATAACTGAGCTATTTTCGGCAGTAATTGCAGCACATTGTTCGTTGTTATTTCAGCTACCTGCATAGCTTCCAGGCCTCTTAGCCCGGCCAGAACTTGTGCAATTTTTGGCAGCTGATCCGGGGAATTTCTGCCTTGATGCCCTAGCCATTCCGGCGGAATATCCGGGGCATCCGTCTCCAGAACAATCGCTTCCAGAGGCAGGGTTGCAGCAAGCTCACGAATTTTTAATGCACGCGGATAGGTCATGGCGCCGCCAAAACCGAGCTTAAAACCCATGTCGATGAACATCTCCGCCTGCTGGCGACTACCATTGAAGGCATGGGCTATGCCGCCCTTGACCGGGATCTGGCGTAAATACTTGAGCACTTCATCTACCGATCTCCGCACATGCAGGATCACCGGCAGGTCAAAACGTTTTGCCAGCTTCAGCTGCTCCACGAAATACCAGGTTTGCCGCTCCCGGTTATAACCTTCGACAAAAAAATCCAGCCCTATCTCGCCAACCGCTATCGGATACTGAGATTCGCCGTGCTGATTTTCCAGCAATGTCGTGAGTACCGATATGTCCTCCGCTTCGGCCCCATCAACATACATAGGATGGATGCCCAGCGCATAAGTGCAATGGCGATGTGTTTGAGCAAGCTGGCGTACGATATCGAAATTAGCGCGATGCACTGCCGGCACTATGATAGCGGCCACCCCCGCATTCAAGGCCGATAAGGCCACTGCCTCGCGATCCGCGTCGAACTCGGCAGCATCCAGGTGGCAATGGCTATCAATCAACATGCGGTGTTAGGTCTCAGGGGTCGCAATGACTGGCTTGGCCCTGAGCCGGATGTCATTGCCGATTTGCCTGAGCTCGGTGATTTGAAGTTGCGAGCGTAACTGCATATCCGTCAGGCTGGGGATTTCAAACATCCCTTTAGCTGCGCTGCCCATCAATACCGGCGCATAGTAGAACAGAAACTCGTCGATGAGGTTGTGCTGCAATAGCGCGCCGTTAATGCCCTGCCCGGCCTCTACCATCACCTCATTGATTTCGCGCGCTGCCAGCACCTCAAGCAGGCTTTTCAGGCATACATTTCCCTGGTCATTTGGCATCTCCAGCAAGCTTGCCCCGGTTTGCCGCAACACGCCCAGCTTATTGTAGGGGTTGCTGGAGTAAACAATCAGCGCATTGCCGCCATGCAAAATCTTGGCATCGGGTGAAATGCGCAAGCTGCTATCGACCACGATGCGCAATGGTTGTCGGCCATAGCTGCTTTTCAGGTAAGCCAGGTCGCGCACATTCATGCGCGGGTCATCGGCCAGCACGGTACCTACCCCGGTGAGGATGGCGCAGGAGCGCGCGCGCCAATGGTGCACATCCTGCCTGGCAGCATCCCCGGTAATCCACTTGCTATCGCCATTCAACAGCGCGGTACGTCCATCCAGGCTGGCCGCTATCTTGGTGCGGACAAAGGGCATGCCGCGCGTCATGCGCGACACAAAACCTGCATTCAGCTCCAGCGCCTGCGTCTGCATCAAGCCAGAGGCTACCTCTACACCATGTGCCGCAAGGCGTGCCAGCCCTCGGCCAGCAACCTTGGGGTTAGGGTCCTCCATAGCAGCAACAACGCGTTTCACGCCGGCCTGCACCAAGGCCTCAGCACATGGCGGCGTACGGCCATGGTGACTGCATGGTTCCAGCGTGATATAGGCAATCCCCCCACGCGCCTGCTCACCGGCCTGGCGCAATGCATACACCTCGGCATGCGGTTGCCCGGCCTTAAGGTGCGCACCCTCGCCGACAACCACGCCATCCTTGACGATCACGCAGCCTACGCGGGGGTTAGGCGTAGTGGTATACACCCCCTGCTCTGCCAGTCGCAGGGCTTGGGCCATAAATGCATGATCGGCGGGGCTAAACATATTCAGTATCAGTGCTGTGAAATACGCGTGTGGGTGAGTTGATTGCTGTCATTGAAGAACAGGCGCAAGCCATGTTCCACATGCATGCAGTTGCCCAGGTCATATTCAATCTGCTGCGGGTCTTCCCAGGCTGGGCGCCCAAGCATGACTGTGACATTTTCTCGCGACATGCCGGGCTTGAGCACGTTCTGTTGCAGGTCGTAGGCCATATCGCCGCGATGGCAGGTTTTATCGGCGCTGGCGGTAGCCGTAATCCAGCCTGCCTGGTCGAACTTCTCATTGCCGAAGACGATGCGATCTTTCATCGCCCACCAGCCGAAAAATACGATAGTGACGATGGCAGCCAACACAAAAGCGGCGATGCATACGATGCGAATCACATTCAAAGTGCCAGCGGTACTCGCTTCAGTATTCATGCTCACCTCCTTGCATTGATTAAGCCGTCATTGCCAGGCTACCGGGGTTTGGGCTTATCCAGATCGCGGATCACATCATGAAAATCATCCACATCCTGGAAACTGCGGTACACCGAAGCAAACCGGATGTAAGCCACCTTGTCCATCAGCCGCAGCTCCTGCATCACGATTTCGCCCAGGTCACGCGCCATGATCTCGCGCTCACCCTGGCCTAGTATCTTCTGCACAATATGGTCCAGTGCGCGATCTACATACTCGGTCGGCACCGGGCGCTTGTGCAATGCGCGGGTAAACGACAGGCGCAACTTGTCGCGATTAAACTCCTCGCGCGTGCCATTCTGCTTAACCACCTGCGGCATGTGCAGCTCAGCGGTTTCATACGTCGTAAAACGCTTGTCGCAGGCGGCGCAGCGGCGACGGCGACGTATGCTGTCGCCTTCATCGTTGACGCGTGAATCTATCACCTGTGTATCGTCGGCACCGCAAAAAGGGCATTTCATGTTGCTACCGGCTCCCGTGCCGCATCCAGCGTTATCAACAGCGCTGTTTTGCTGTGTCTTTTTACTTCCAGCCAATGCTTGCCAGTAATGGCACCTTCCAGTGCGTACAGCAGATTCAGGCTGGGCTTGATACCCAGCGCCTCCACTCGCACAAATGCAGCAACCGCACCTAAGGCAGACAACTCTGCAACGGTATTAATTCCTGCCTGCTTCATCCATGCCGTACTGGTGGGGCCCAGGTTATGCAGCTGCTCAATGCCTGCATCGCCGCTCGGCTGTGCATGCGCAACTCCGCAACCGGGGCAGGTTTCCATCAGGCACCGTAAACCGGAAAGCGGCTGGTCAATGCATGCACCTTAGCCTTGGTCGCCGCAATCACGGCTTCATCGGTCGGGTTATCCAGCACATCGGCAATCAGGTTGGCGACCAGCTTGGCTTCTTCTTCCTTGAAACCACGCGTAGTGATCGCTGGTGAGCCAATACGGATACCGGAAGTCACGAACGGACTCTCAGGATCATTCGGAATCGCGTTCTTGTTCACGGTAATATGCGCCAGGCCCAGGGCGGCATCAGCAGCCTTACCGGTTAAGCCCTTAGGACGCAGGTCCACCATGAACATATGCGATTCAGTACGGCCGGAAATAATGCGCAGGCCACGTTCAGCAAGAGTATTAGCCAGCACTACGGCATTCTTCAGCACTTGTTCCTGGTAAACCTTGAACTCAGGTTGTGACGCCTCAAGGAAAGCGGTCGCCTTACCCGCAATCACGTGCATCAATGGACCACCTTGCAGGCTGGGGAACACATTGGAATTGATGGATTTTTCAAACTCGGCCTTGGCCAGGATGATGCCGCCGCGTGGGCCGCGCAATGTCTTATGGGTAGTTGAGGTCACGAAATCGGCATGCGGCACCGGGTTAGGGTAAACGCCCGCAGCAATCAATCCGGAGTAATGCGCCATATCGACCATGAAATAGGCACCGACCTTTTTAGCAATCTCTGCCATGCGTGCCCAGTCGAAACGCAGGGCATACGCAGAGGCGCCGCCGATCAGCAGCTTGGGCTTGGCTTCAACCGCAATACGCTCCATTTCGTCGTAATCGATTTCTTCCTTATCGTTGAGCCCGTAAGCCACGATATTGAATAACTTACCGGAAAGGTTAGCCGGGGAGCCGTGTGTCAGGTGACCGCCGTGACCAAGGTTCATACCCATTACGGTATCGCCCGGCTTCAGGATAGAAAAATACACAGCCTGGTTAGCCTGTGAACCGGAATGCGGCTGCACGTTGGCGTACTCAGCGCCGTAGAGCGCTTTCACACGGTCTATCGCCAGCTGCTCAACCTGGTCCACAAACTCACAGCCACCGTAGAAACGCTTGCCCGGATAACCCTCGGCATACTTATTGGTCAGCTGCGAACCCTGCGCCTGCATCACTGCCGGGCTGGTGTAATTTTCAGAAGCTATGAGCTCGATGTGCTCATCCTGACGATGACGTTCCGCTTCAACCTGCTGCCAAAGCTCTGGATCTGCGACGCTAAGTGTTTTTGCCGTGCTAAACATAGTTAACTTTCTAAAGGCTAAGTAAAAGGAATAAAGGGATTTTAACATATCAATCCCAACAAGGCAGTCTGGCTGTTATCAACCAGCTGGTTGGAACAAACCACTACAACCACCCGCCCCAATATATTAAGTATATGATTTTAAACAACCTAATAATTGGCATGCACATTGCTATTATCTATTCGTAGTGCATATCTCCATTCGCTCACCTCCATGACCCGCTATCGCGTCGAAAACTATCGACATGACAGCGGGTTCTTTTTTGCCCCAGCTACGCTTCAGGCAACAGCGCGCTATAATTCAGCAACGGCGTCTAATATTCACGCTCCAATAATTTTGGGATCACCATGGCCAAGTTGTTCACCCCTATTCAGTTACGCGATACGGTCATTAAAAACCGTATTTTCGTTTCTCCCATGTGCCAATATTCTGCAATAAATGGCCTGCCCGATCACTGGCATCTGGTACATCTCGGTAGCCGCGCAGTTGGCGGCGCCGGGCTGGTGATGGCAGAGGCAACTGCCGTCAGCCCTGAGGGCCGCATCACGCCTGGCTGTCTGGGCATATGGTCGGATGCGCATACCGAAGCATTCAAGCCGATTACTGCATTCATCAAACAGCAAGGCGCAGTACCAGCAATCCAGATCGCACACGCAGGTCGTAAAGCATCCACCGATACACCATGGAAAAACAGCAGCTTTCTCAAGCCCGCCGATGGAGGCTGGCAGACCGTTGCGCCATCCGCACTTGCCTTGTCACCGGAGCACGCAGCCCCTAAGGCTTTAACCATTGCCGAGATAGACCAAACGGTTCAACTATTTTTAGACGCTGCAAAACGTGCACTGCAAGCAGGTTTTGAGGTGTTGGAGCTGCACTTTGCCCATGGTTATCTGGTTAACGAGTTCCTCTCCCCGCTTACCAACCAGCGCACCGATGAATATGGTGGCAGCATGGAAAACCGTTGCCGCCTCGCATTAAAAATTGCCACGGTAGTGCGTGAATTCTGGCCGCAGGATAAACCCATATTTGTGCGCATCTCGGCCACGGATTGGGTAGAAGGCGGCTGGGACATCGCGCAATCCGTGCAGCTATCGAAATGGCTGAAAGAGATTGGCATCGACCTCATTGATTGTTCCAGTGGTGGCGTCGCCATCGATGCAAAAATCCCTGCCGGGCCGGGCTACCAGACCAAATTCGCACAAACCATACGTGCTGAAGCTGCCATAGCCACAGGTGCTGTGGGCATGATTACCAGCGCGTTCCAGGCTGAGCACATCATCGTGACCGGCCAGGCCGACGTTGTGCTACTGGCCCGCGAACTGTTGCGCGACCCTTACTGGCCATTGCACGCCGCACGCGAACTGCATGTAGACCTGGAATGGCCAGAACAATATGCTCGAGCCAAACTAAAATAATTACCAAGATCAATACTCTAAGGAAAGCACCATGAAATGGACAGACACGCAGCAAATCGCGGAGGAGCTTTACGACAAGCACCCGGATATCGACCCCAAAACCATACGTTTTACCGATTTATTCAACTGGGTAATCGAGTTGGAAGGCTTTAACGATCTGCATGACCATTGCGGCGAGAAAATACTGGAAGCCATACAACTGGCCTGGATAGACGAAGCAGAGTAAGTAGCAGTACACCAGCCATGTACGCCAGCTATCAGCCGCCATTCTGGCTGCCAGGTCGCCACCTGCAGACCATCTACCCCGCCGCCTGGTTACCGCTGCCGACAATCCAATATCGCCGCGAAGAATGGACCACACCGGACGGTGATTTTATTGAGCTGGACTGGCTAGCCGGTGCAGCAGACCAACCCCTGGTGGTGCTGTTTCATGGGTTGGAAGGCAACTCAAACTCGCATTATGCCTTGCGCTTGATGGCCGCATTACAAGAGAAAAAATGGCGTGGCGTAGTGGTGCACTTTCGCGGTTGCGGCGGCAAGCCCAACCGCCTTCCACGCGGCTATCACTGCGGCGACTCAGCTGAGATAGACTGGATATTGCGCCGCTTACGTGCCTCGGAGTCAGGGCGGATTTACGCCGTCGGCGTTTCACTCGGCGGCAATGCCCTGCTCAAATGGCTGGGCGAACAGCAGCAAAGTGCAAGTAAGGTCATTGATAAAGCCATTGCGATTTCCGCGCCTTTGGCATTGCCCACCACCGGGCATGTGCTGGGTAGTGGCTTCAACAAGATTTATGCACGGTTGTTCCTGAAAACATTACGCCCCAAAGCGCTAGCCATGATTACGCACCACCAGTTGGCTTTCGATGTACCCGCCATACAAGCCGTAGATAATCTGTGGCATTACGATGACCTGTTCACCGCGCCTTTACACGGCTTTGCCAGCGCAGATGACTATTGGGAGAAATCCAATAGTCGCCCATTCCTGAAATCCATCTGTCTGCCCACCCTGCTCATCAACGCCCGCAATGACCCTTTCCTGCCAGAGAAGGATTTACCCGATGCCAGTGAAGTGTCGGCCTCGGTCATCATGGATTTTCCGGCACAAGGCGGCCATGCCGGGTTTGCCAGCAGCCTTTCAGGCAAGGGCGTCGACTGGCTACCGCAACGCATAATATGTTTCCTCAACAGCAGTACCTAGCTATACCTTGCTATCATCGGGATTGCTACAATTCACATTTAAAGACTATTTAAGCCACTCCCATGCAAATACCAAAAGAAATATTCAAGGCCTACGACATCCGCGGCATAGTCGGCAAAACACTCACCCCGGAGATCGTGCAAGCCATTGGCCACGCCATCGGTAGCGAGGCGGTGGCACGCCGGCAGAGCAAAGTCTGTGTGGGCTACGATGGCCGCCTGTCCGGCCCTGAGCTTGCTGGCGCTCTGTCGCTCGGTATCCGCCAAGCTGGTATCGACGTGATCAACCTGGGACTGGTCGCCACGCCCATGGTCTACTTCGCGGCTTACCATCTCAACACCCATTGCGGTGTGATGGTTACCGGTAGCCACAACCCGCCGGACTATAACGGCCTGAAGATGGTGCTGGCCGAGGAAACCCTTTCCGGCGACACCATACAAAGCCTGCGCTTACGCATAGAACAAAGCGACTTCGCGCATGGCAACGGAATGGAAAGCAGCTACGATATTGCCCCCGACTATATCGCCCGTATCACCTCAGATATCAAACTGGCACGCCCCATGAAGATAGCCGTGGATTGCGGCAATGGCGTGCCGGGCGCATTTGCCGCCCCGCTGTATCGCGGGCTGGGCTGTGAAGTAGAAGAGTTATTCTGCGAAGTAGATGGCCATTTCCCCAACCATCACCCCGACCCGTCGGTGCCTGAGAACCTGCAAGACCTGATTCAGGCGTTCCAGCATGGCGATGCCGAAATCGGCCTGGCCTTTGATGGCGACGGCGACCGCCTCGGTGTGGTCACCAAGGAAGGCAACATCATCTACCCCGATCGACAGTTGTTGCTGTTTGCGGAAGACGTACTCAAGCGTGAACCCGGTGCCACTATCATTTATGACGTGAAATCCACACGCAACCTGGCGCCCTGGATCAAGGCACGCGGCGGCGTTCCGCTGATGTGGAAAACCGGCCATTCACTGGTGAAAGCCAAGATGAAAGAAACCGGCTCCGCGCTGGCAGGCGAGATGAGCGGCCACGTTTTCTTCAAGGAAAGATGGTTTGGCTTTGACGATGGCCTTTACTCCGGCGCACGCCTGCTGGAAATCCTGAGCCATTTCGATAATCCTTCCGCCGTGTTAAATGCGCTGCCGGATAGCGTAAGCACCCCCGAGCAACACATCAGCATGCAAGAAGGTGAGCCGCATGCCCTCATCGCCAAGCTGCAACAGACTGCTAAATTCGCTGGCGCTACTGAGGTCATCACCATCGATGGCTTGCGTGTGGAATACCCGGATGGCTTCGGCCTGATGCGGCCATCCAATACCACGCCTGTCATCGTGCTGCGCTTTGAGGCAGATAACGAAGCTGCATTGCAGCGCATCCAGCAAGCCTTTCGCGAGGTGATTCTGGGCACCGCACCACACGTGCAGCTGCCTTTTTAAATGTCCAGAAATACCATTTTTGCCAGCATCATCTGGCTAGTGCTAGCGGGCGTTATCTATTACCTGGCGGATAGCGTGCTCAACCCCAACAAGATCGCCGTGCTGGGTGAAAGCCGCACCGTGGTGCTGCAGCGCGGCACGGATGGCCACTACCGAGCGGAAGCGCTTATCAACGGCAACAAGGTAGATGTGCTGGTAGATACCGGCGCCACCGGCGTGGCCATCTCGCAAGCAGTGGCCAACAAGCTGGGCCTGACCAGCCGCACCGCTATCCGCACCAGCACAGCCAATGGCGACACCGTGGCCTACATGACGCGCCTGGATTCGGTCAAACTGGGCGGTGTGGAAGCCAATGATGTAGGCGCCGTGATCGCGCCCGGCCTGAATGGCGATGTGCTGCTGGGCATGTCATTTCTGGGGCGCATGGATGTCAGGTTATATAAAGGTGAAATGACCATCCAGCAGGTTGAAGAGTAACTAAATCGCGACGCCATTTCTGGCGTTGCTGCATATCGAAATTTCAATATTCTGTTGTAAATACCCCACCAATCCGCTGTTTTTCCCGCAATACCCCTGCTGTCGTATAAACATTTTTTTGCCTATCATAAAGTTTGTGCAAAAAGTGCCGAAATAACTACCAAGCGCTGAGTAACAAGGCAGCTACCCGAGCCATTCAAGCCCTGATCACCAGCCGCCTGAAGCGCAACAAATAAAATAAACAGCCAATCGGAGCACGTGTAATGAGACCTTTGCGAGTCGGTATTGCTGGGCTTGGTAGAATAGGCCGCGGAATTTTACGCGCCAATCACACCAAGATTGCATCAGGCAGATTTGATATTCGCGTTGTTTGCGATGTGATGCCAATAGATCAGGTGACCTACCTGCTGGCGCATGACAGCACTTACGGCAGACCCCCTTTCACGCTGGATTTTCAGGGCAATGATTTAAAGCTCGGCCAGAAGAGCGTTCGCTATGAGCGGGTAGACCGCCGCCGCCGTCCGGATGAAGATGGCCTGGGTGCGTTACGCGAGTTTGAGCTGGATGTATTTATCGATGCGACCGGAACGGCCACCATCGACAGCATGCGCAGCATCATTGATAACAAAATCGCCAAAAAAGTGGTTTGTACCTCTAACATTGCAGGCTGCGATATCAGCCTGGTCTACGGCGTGAATAACGATGCCTACGACCCTGAAAAGCATGATGTGATAGCCTCCAACACCTGCACCGGCAACGGCTTTGTGCCCATCGCCCACATCCTCAACAAACACTTCGGCATCGATTATGCCCGCATCATCACCATACACCCCGCGCTTTCAGACCAGCGCGCACTCGATAGCTTCCACCCCACCTCGCACCTGGGCCGCTCCTGTGCCGCATCCATCATCCCTACCGGCACCAATGTAGGCGCCTCTACCAGCCTGGTGATACCGGAGCTGGAAGGCAAGCTGGATTCACTCTCATACCGCGTACCCACCGAAGTCGTCTCGGTCATCGATTTAACGGCAACCCTATCCAGGGATACCACGCGCGATGAGTGCATTGCCCTGTTTGAGCAATATGCCAGAACCGAACTGGAAGGCGTCATCCACTGTGACTATGGCGCCTGGGGCCACCAGCGCGCGAGTATCGATTACCTGGGCACAGAGTTCTCGTCCATCCTGCTCATGAAGCACCTGACCGTGAGCAATGGCCGCCACCTGGGGTTATCCCTCATGCACGACAACGAAGCCGCCTACTGCTGTCGCGTGCTGGATGTACTAAGCGTGATCCACCGTGCCAAGAAAGTTGAACATAAATTAAAACTGGTAGAACCCGCATTGATGATTGCATGATTTAGCAGCAATCAACTCAGTTACATACCCCTCCCAGGCTGGCAAACGCCTCAATGCCAGCCTGCCAGTAGCCGCATCAATACTGCCTCGCAGCCGATCCTTAAAATTAAATGTAAGTAATTCCATGTTGGCATGACTAACGATTGCTAGCAGCGATACCACGTGGAAACGAAATTTTTACTTTCATTTAATAAAGGAGATTGTTATGAAAACTCAACTTAGAAGTACCGCACTTATCGCTGGCTTATTGGTATCAAGCGCCCTTTTCTCAAGCCCTGTCCTGGCGGCAGATGCCATGCTCAGCACCGGTGGATATGCCCGTGAAATGCACAAGATGGACATGATGAAGATGCTGGATGCCGACGGCAACCACATGGTGTCCAGCGCAGAATTTGACAGCTACTACGGCTCTATTTTTGATGCACTGAATAAAGATACCGATGACTCTCTGGATGCTAAAGAGTGGGTAGGCACCAAAGGTGAAGAAAAAGTGAGCATTGCCACCGGCGGCTACAGCCGCGAATTGCGCTCCATGAAAATGATGGGGATGATAGATACGGACGGTGACCACCTGGTGACCAAAACCGAGTTCATTAACTACCATCAAAAACTATTCACTGCGATGGATAAATCCGGTGACAAACAACTGGATCCGCAAGAGTGGCTGGCAAAACAAACCGGCAATTAACCTGCCTGCGATAACTGCAATGCCATAAATGGATTAGGCCAGCAATGCTGGCCTAATTTTTTACACTCTTACAACAACTTCAACCAACCCAGTACTCAGGTAATCACAGTCGGTGTATCGCGGCCAGTGCGTTGCTTCAGCTCCGAAATCTGCAAGGCAATCTGTATCATCTCGGCCAGCGCTACCTGCGCATCCAGATGGTGGTTAGCAGCATCCGGCTCGTAGGCTTCCAGGTAGATACGTATCGTGGCGCCTTCAGTACCGGTGCCGGAGAGGCGGAACACAATCCGTGAACCATCGGTAAACAGGATGCGCACGCCCTGATTGGTGCTCACGCTGCCATCGATAGGGTCGGTATAACTGAAATCATCGCAGGTGTTGACGGTATAACGCCCGAACTGCGCACCCGGCAAGTCGGCAAAGCGCGCGTGGATATGCGCCATCACGCTATTCGCTGCTTCGGTGGGGATAGCCTCATAATCGTGGCGCGAATACACATTGCGCCCAAACTGCCGCCAGTGACGCATCACCAGCGTCTCAACCGATTGCCGCTTGATGGCGAGTATATTCAGCCAGAACAGCACGGCCCACAGGCCATCCTTTTCGCGCACATGGTCTGATCCGGTGCCAAAACTTTCTTCGCCGCACAGCGTCACTTTGCCGGCATCCATCAGGTTGCCGAAAAATTTCCAGCCAGTTGGCGTTTCATAGCATGGAATATCCAGCTCTTGCGCCACCCTGTCTACCGCCGCACTGGTCGGCATGGAGCGCGCCACCCCGGCAATGCCCTTTGCATAGCCCGGCGCCAGCCGCGCACTGGCAGCGATAATGGCAAGGCTGTCAGACGGTGTCACAAAAAAATGGTTGCCCAGTATCATGTTGCGGTCGCCATCGCCATCCGATGCAGCACCAAACTCAGGCGCGTCATCACCGTACATGATCTCAACCAGGTCATGGGCATACGTCAGGTTAGGGTCCGGGTGGCCTCCGCCAAAGTCTTCCAGTGGCACCGCATTCATCACGCTATCCGCGGGTGCACCCAGATGATTCAGAAAAATCTCTCGCGCATACGGCCCTGTCACCGCGTGCATCGCATCAAACTTCATGCGGAAGCCGCTGGCAAACAAATCGCGGATCGCCGCGAAATCGAATAACGAACCCATCAGCTCGGCGTAATCCGCCACGGCATCTATCACCTCAACCTTCATGCCCGCCAACTCAGTCACGCCAATCACATCCAAGGCCACATCAGGCGCCTCCAGTATGTGGTACACGCTGATTTTTTTGCTGCAATGGTAAATCGCCTCAGTGACTTTCTCCGGCGCAGGCCCGCCATTGGCGGTGTTGTACTTAATCCCGAAATCGCCATCCGGCCCACCGGGGTTATGGCTGGCAGAAAGGATGATGCCGCCGTAAGTGGCATATTTGCGTATCACCGCCGATGCCGCCGGCGTAGAGAGTATGCCGCCCTGCCCCACCAGCACACGGCCAAAGCCATTAGCGGCTGCCATCTTGATGATGATCTGGATAGCCTCGCGGTTGTAAAAACGGCCATCCCCGCCCAGCGTGAGCGTTGCGCCCTGTGGCGCGGCGATAGTATCAAAAATACTCTGGACGAAATTTTCCAGATAATGCGGCTGTTTAAACACCGGCACACGCTTGCGCAAGCCCGACGTGCCTGGCTTCTGGTCAGTAAATGGTTGGGTATTAATTACATGGATAGACATCGTGAAGACTTTCGGAATGGCCTGGATAAGCAATGAGTTTACCATTTTATATGCGTCGGCAAGTTGACACAAAGCCGCTTTATCCCCATAATGCGCGGTTCCAAAGACACTCAGTGTCGTCCCAATTGGGTGAATAGCTCAGCTGGTAGAGCAGCGGACTCTTAATCCGTTTGTCCGGG
>JBAZTJ010000004.1:0-46594 GCA_041662005.1 Candidatus Methylopumilus sp. | reverse complement strand
ATGCTCGCTCTCACTGTGGCTGGGCCCTGTTGCGGACAATGTATAAAAGTTGGGATCGCCAGCAAACCGCACAAAACGCGTTGTCGGACCATTGGCCGCAGTGGTGGTGTTTAGAAGTGTTTGGCCAGAGGCGGTTTTCAGGTAGCTATCTACACTGCCATCAGAATCGTTCTGCCACAGCCCGACACTGTATTTGCCTTTAAGTGTGGGCGTAAAGTCATAGGCCAGCTTGATGTTGGCGTTATCCTGCACGGTATGATCCATCCCCGTGGTACTGGTAATAATGCGCGCCTGCCCCATCGTGTCAGTATCCCGAATGCCGCCTGTTACCAGGGTTGAATTGGCCAGAGTACCACCAGAAGCGGCACGCGTTGCATTACCAAAAGTCTGGGGCTGGCCGCGGCTGTCAAGATGGTCCAGACTCACAAAGAAAGACAGGTCATTAAACTTATCGCCTATTGAGGCGCTGCCATGCGTGCCACTGAATGATTTATCCACGCCATATAGCTTGAAGTTCTGGGTAAAGGCGTCCAGTTTGGCATGGGCTTCGAATTTTTCCGGCATACGCGTGCTGATATTAAGCACCCCGCCAGCGGAGTTGCCTGGGTAAAGCGCAGAGAACGGGCCGTACATGACGTCAATACGCTCTATCTCCTCAGGCGATACCATGCCCCAGCGGGGAGGAAAGGCAAAGGAGTTGCCGAGAAAGTTGGAGAGCAATAAGCCATCGGCATACACCGTGGTCTGCGCGCTGGAAATAGAACTGTTCAAACGCATCACCAGTATGCCGTTGCGGTCACCAATATAACGCTCGCGCACATGGATGCTGGGCAAATACTGTAGCGCCCCGGCTGTCGTCACGGTATTAGCGCTCTCCTCGATTTGTTTGGCGGTCACCGTCTCGACCGTGGCAGGCACATGCGCAGGAAATCCGGGCTTGGCCGCCTTAACCACGATTTTTTCCAGCACTTGCCTGGCGGGTGTTGAGTCATCAGCGTCGACAACCGCTTTAGCTGTCACTTTCACCTCATCCATCACCAGCGTTGCTTCAGGGCTTAGCTCAGTAGTTTTTGCTAACTCCTGCGCATACGCAGGCATGGCCAAGGCTAGCGACAGGCAGACACTCTCCATTATTCTTATCTTTATGCGATGCTGCATTTCATTTCCCCCTAAATACTTAAGCTGTGGAAGCGCATTTAGCGCCCTCCCACAGCCACTAAATATTGCTAGAACTTCAAAGTCAGTCCCACATTGAGCGAACGTCCCATCCCCGCAACCGAAGCCATTTGGCCCACCGCGCCTTCGGCTTTCCAGTTGGCATAATTGACGCCGCCCAAAGGCAGGTAATAGAGCTTATCCAGCAAGTTGGTCACCCCGATATCCAGGCGCGCTTTTTCCCACTGGTAGCTGGTACGTAGATTCATCAATGCATAGCCAGCGGTTTTTAGTTCAAAGCGCTGGTCATCCACATTCGACTTTCTTTCCACCAGCTGAAAATCCAGCGCATTGGTCCAGGCGTTGACTTTATGTTCCATGGTCATGCGCAGGTTCAAGGGCATGATGTGATACAAATCCGCGCCATCACTGACGCGCTCTGCCTTCACCCAGCCGAGCGCCCCATAAACCCGCCCTTGGCCAAATTGGGCGTTATCCCAGACGCCGTGTTTCCACGACATATCCACCCCGTAAAACTGCGCATCCTGATTATCGAATTGCAGTAGCGCCTTGGTGTCGCTCATGGACATACGTGGGTGAAAAGTACCGATGCGATTGACGCCTATGTAGTCCTGCACATAGGTGTAATACGGGGTGAGCTTGACTTCCCAGTCCTGCTTATCGGCCGCATGCCAGGATAATGTGGTGCTGATGGTATTGGCCACTTCCGGTTTGAGGTCGAGGTTGCCCACATAGCCATTAGCATCGCCAAACCAGCCTGTCATCATCATTGCCATGGTGCCGCGGCCCCAGGTATAGCGCTCATAGAGGCTAGGTGAGCGGGTTTTCCTGGCATAGCCGAACTCCAGGCTATAAGTTGGATCCGGTTCATATTGAGTAGTGGCCGTCAGGTCGATATGGTTATCGCTTTTAGCATGGCTGCTCGCATTGAACACATTGGCTGCAGCAATATCCGCCGCACTCATCATGCCGGTCAGGGCATAACCATGTACATCGCCCGCATCACTCCGCACATAGTCATCGCGCAGCCCAAGCAAGCTGCTCCACTGCTGGCTCCACTTGGACTCAACTTCGGCATAGACGCCAAATCGATCCCGGCGCCCGTCATTGATGTTGATGAATGTCAGCGGCCCCATCATCATGGAGCCGGCAACTGGCGGCCAGTAGTCATCCAGCTTATTGCGATGGAATTCATTGCCGACACGCAATGTGTGTATTTGCGCAAAAGGGATACTGGCTTTAATGGCGTAGCCGTAATCCTGTCCGCGCGTTTTCATGGGCATCACTCCCGTTTTCTCTGAGGAGAAAAACCCCATCTCATGGCTGACTTCCTGCCAGTAAATCCGGGTATCCACATCGCCCCAGGCAAACTGGTGCGCATAGTTTGCATTCACGAAATTAGACTGGTTGCCCACCATATCCATGTATTGATTCACATAGCCCTGATAGGGAATATCCTGATGGCCAACCTTGAGCGTGAACTGTTGATTTTCGCCTATGGCGCCGAGGGTAAAGGTTTGCGTGCGTCGGTCAAACTGCGTGGAGCGTACTTTATTACCATGGCCATCTTGGTAACTGTTGGCACGGTCTATAGTGCCGGTAAAACCAAGGCTCAGGTTCTGGCTGGCGATAGAGGCACCAAGTGCAGAGCTCAGCCCATTATTGTTACTGCGATAATAGGTAGAGAAGCTGCCCTGGTATAGCAGGCTGTCCCCCGTGGCAAAAGCAGGCTTGGGTGATGACACGGCAATAGTCCCTGCAATGCTGTCGCCGCCCATACTCACCGGAGTGATACCTGCCAGCACGCGAATACTCGCCACACTGGCTGGAGAGATATAGGAAAGCGGTGGGTTCATGTGATTGCCGCAGGCAGAAGTCAGCTCTGCTCCATCCACCAGTATCTTGATGCGGTCGTCATTAAGACCGCGTATCACCGGCAAACTTGAAACACCGCCACTTTGGTAAAGACTAATCCCGGGCTGGTTAGCCAGCAGTGCAGAAGTGTCCGCCGCATTCAGTCTGGCATTATCGACAGAGCCATTGAATGCATCATCCATCCTTTTCGCGGTCACATCGACTGCAGGCAACATTAACTGCTGATCCGCTGCAAATGCCGACGCACTGCTTATCAGCATCAATAAGATGCTGCTCAATTTTGTACTCATCATATCTCCTTAAACAATCAATTAATCAGCATTACCGCTGAGCCTTAACTCAGCTCTGGCTTGGCTAATTGCGTGCTTGTTATCGGGGATAAACTTCACCAGTTCATGGATATCGCACTCGAAATACGTGCATAGCTTATCCAGATGGTCTGTGACGGTGTTGTAGCCTTGCAGCCTCATCATACGGTTTAAGGTCATGCGGCTGATTCCGGTTGAGTCGGCCACTTCAGTTAATGTGATCCTGCGGCCCCACTTGGCTTTTCTGGCCGAAATGAGCTCCTGAATTTGCAAATAAATCATGATGTGTACCTTGCTTAACACATGCCGGATGACGGCATGCCAATGAGACGAAGCGCTGCAGAGCGAAAGCGCCTGCAGCAATCAAGTTTCAGAAATTAAGCGAAGGAAGGCGGGGCGTGCGAGGGGGGAGATACTAAGTATTGCTGAACAAAAACTGGAGATTGATCGTAACTGATTGATATTGAGGTGGCGGGCGATACTGAAAAAACGATGGAGTGAACTGGTAACAGGCCAACTGAGCCAGCGTGGGTGAAACAGTAGGGACAATGTTCAAGATGCCCCGCCATTTTGTTCTGGTCTTGCTGTTTTGGTGCAGTTTGCAAATCAAGCGTGACGGGGATTTGCCTGGTGCCTTGGGCGCTACAGATCTCTTGCCACAAAGCCTGACTGTCGGGTTTTACCGGGAAAGCATGTGCCAGCGTAGGGGCAAGCGCAGCGAATAATACCGCCGTCAGGGCGATATAACCGACCAGGCGTTGATAGCTTTTCTTTAGATAGCCGCGCTTAAACATGAACGGCATTCTACTTTAAAAACTTATGTTGGCTCAACATGAACTATTCCTAGTCTGAATTAGGCTTGATCTAAATCAAATGCATAGGGAAGATAGTTTTTCACCACTCTTCAATTTAGGTTTAGGCCGGCATTTTTTGGTAAACTAAACTTTATGTGGATAAACCATTATCTGGCGCGCCTTAGAAACTTGAGAGCTACCGGCAGGTTCGGACGACTAGCCATTGAAATCACTGTCATTTTGATCCTCAAAGTGTTACTACTGTGGTTGCTTTGGGCAATATGCTTCTCTAACCCCGTACCTAAAGAAAGTCGCCAGACGGCTGTCACCAACTTAATATTGAACCGCCCCACCCCTTAAAATATCCAGGTGCCTATTTATGCTGCCCTCTGCTGAAGTCGTTGACCTTTCCCGTTTGCAATTCGGTGCCACCGCGCTGTATCACTTCCTGTTTGTACCACTGACATTAGGCATGACCTGGATGCTGGTGATTATGGAGTCGGTATATGTGATGACGGGCAAACAAGTCTACAAGGACATGACGAAATTCTGGGGCAAGCTGTTCGGCATCAACTTCGCCATGGGAGTCACCACCGGCATCACCATGGAGTTCCAGTTTGGTACCAACTGGGCTTATTACTCGCACTATGTAGGTGACATTTTCGGCGCACCTTTAGCGATTGAAGGGCTGATGGCATTCTTCCTGGAGTCCACCTTTGTCGGCCTGTTCTTCTTTGGCTGGGACAGGCTCTCCAAGCAAAAGCACTTGATGGTTACCTTCCTGGTAGCGATAGGCTCTAACCTTTCGGCATTGTGGATATTGATCGCCAACGGCTGGATGCAGAATCCGGTAGGCGCAGAGTTCAACTTTGAAACCATGCGCATGGAGATGACCAGTTTCTCTGCCCTGATATTCAATCCGGTGGCACAGGTCAAGTTTGTGCACACTGTTGCGGCCGGGTACACCACAGCCGCCATGTTCGTACTGGGTATTTCCTCCTATTATCTGCTCAAGAAGCGTGACACCGGCTTTGCCTTACGTTCGATTGCCGTAGCTTCAGGCTTCGGTTTGGCGTCGATTTTATCGGTCATCATATTAGGAGATGAGTCGGGCTACACCACTGGTGAGGTGCAAAAGGTCAAGCTTGCCGCAGTTGAGGCGGAATGGCACACCGAGCCGCCACCAGCCGCATTTACGGCTTTCGGCATGCCGAACCAGGCCGAAGAGCGCACGGATTACGCCATCAAAATCCCTTTTGCGCTGGGCTTGATCGCCACGCGCTCCCTGGATGAAGAGGTCACCGGCCTGATTGATATTAAAAACCAGAATGAAGAACGCATCCGCAAGGGCATGCAATCCTTCGCCGACTTGCAGCGCATCAAATCTGGCGACAAGAGTGAAGAGGCGATTGCTGCATTTAACAAAACCAAGGATGACCTGGGTTATGGCTTATTGCTCAAGAAATATACGCCCAACGTGACGGATGCCACCGAAGCGCAAATCAAACTGGCGGCAAAAGACACCATCCCCAATGTGTTTACCCTGTTCTGGTCCTTCCGCGTGATGGTGGGCTTCGGCATCCTGATGTTGTTCATATTTGCCGCCGCGTTCTACTTTACCGCCAAGCGCACCATAGAACAGCAGACTTGGCTACTCAGGATTGCCCTGTATTCTATCCCGCTGCCCTGGATAGCCGCAGAAATGGGCTGGATAGTCGCAGAGATGGGTCGCCAGCCATGGACGATCTCCGGCATCCTGCCGACTCATTTATCGACTTCATCGCTGTCCTCCGGCGACCTGTATTTCAGCCTGGCTGGCTTTATTGGCTTCTATACCTTGCTGCTCATCATCGAATTGTTCCTGATGTTCAAGTACGCGCGCCTGGGGCCATCCAGCCTGCATACCGGCAAATATCACTTCGAGAAAATCGCGTCAGCAACAGCCCACGCCTAAGGAAACCGTCATGACAATTATCGATTATGAAACATTAAAAATTATCTGGTGGGCATTCATCGGTGTGCTGCTGATCGGCTTTGCCATCATGGATGGATTCGATATGGGCGTCACCACTTTGCTGCCGTTTCTGGGGCGGACGGATGACGAGCGTCGCGTCATCATCAATACCGTTGGCCCGGTATGGGAAGGTAACCAGACTTGGCTGATTACTGCCGGTGGTGCTATTTTTGCCGCATGGCCGCTGGTGTATGCAGCAGCATTTTCCGGGCTGTATATCGCCCTGCTATTGGTTTTATTCGCGCTGTTCTTCCGGCCTGTAGGTTTCGACTACCGCAGCAAGCTGCCTAATCCGCGCTGGCGCAACTTCTGGGATTGGGCCTTGTTTGCAGGCGGTGCAGTACCCGCCCTGGTATTCGGGGTTGCATTCGGCAACCTGCTGATCGGCCTGCCATTTCATTACGATGACACGCTGCGCTCTTTCTACACTGGCAGTTTCTGGCAGCTGTTAAACCCATTCGCCTTGCTGTGCGGTCTGGTGAGCTTAAGCATGCTCATGATGCACGGCGCGATCTATTTGCAGTTACGCACTGATGGCGAAGTACAAAAGCGCGCCTCCAAGGCAGCCTTCATTGCCGGCACTGCTTGCGCCGCCCTATTCGCACTGGCGGGCATCTGGTTAGCCAGCGGCATAGACGGCTACCGTATCCTGAGCATTCTGGATGTAAATGCCACCCTTAACCCGCTGACCAAGACCGTAGAAAAAACGGCTGGCGCCTGGCTCAGCAATTACAGCACTTACCCGTGGATGCTGCTGGCCCCTCTGGCGGGCTTCCTGGGTATTGCTATTGGCTTGTTCGCAGGTAAACAAAAATACGAACACACGGCTTTTATCAGCAGCGGCACTGCCATTGCCGGCATTATCCTCACGGCCGGTTTTAGCATGTTCCCATTCGTCATGCCTTCCAGCACCGAGCCCAATAGCAGCCTGACGCTATGGGATGCAACCTCAAGCTACAAAACCATGGGCATCATGTTTATCGTCACGATTATCTTCCTGCCACTGATCATGCTGTATACCTCATGGGTATTCCGCGTGATGCGCGGCAAGGTAACAGTGGCGCAGATTAAAGAAAACACGCACACAGCGTATTAGGAGAAAACCGTATGTGGTATTTCACATGGATATTAGGCGTGGGCCTGGCCTTGGCGTTTGGCATTATCAACGTAATGTGGCTGGAATCTGAGTTCCCTTCCGCAGAGCAGGACTCTCCCCCACAATAACTAGCCGAGCGCTGACGTCGCCCAGCTAAACAGACTAAACTCTAAACAGGCTCAAACTTGAGCGAGGCTGAATTAATACAGTACCGCAGCCCGGTTGGCGGCGGGCCATCGGGAAATACATGCCCAAGATGTGCGTCACACACATTGCATATCACTTCGGTACGTATCATGCCTAGCGTGGCATCTCGTTCTTCACGCACATTGGCAGGGTCTATCGGCTCGAAATAACTGGGCCAGCCACAACCTGCATCAAACTTGGTATCCGATTTAAATAACGGGGTATTGCAGCACACACAAGTGTATATGCCATGCTCAGAATGGTTGGCATACTCGCCGGTACCCGGGCGCTCAGTCGCTGCGTGCCGTGTCACTTGATATTGTATGGGGCTAAGCTGCTGCCGCCACTCCTCGTCACTTTTGATAACTTTTGCCATGATGCGCCTCTTTAAAGATTACCTGACTGCATTCCAATGCAGTTAATCGGAAAAACGCTGCTCCAGCCAGGGGTCGGCATAGTTATGGTAACCGCGCACTTCCCAGAAACCGGGCTTGTCGTCGGCATGCAATTCGATGGCCTTCAGCCATTTAGCACTTTTCCAGGCATAGCGCTTAGGCACCACCAGCCGTACCGGCCCGCCATGTTCGGCCGTCAGTGATTTACCGAAGACGCTGTGCGCGATAATCACATCATCATCCAGCAAGGCATCCAGCGATAAATTGGTGGTATATCCATCATAGCTATGCAAGGTGACGAATCGCGCCAGCGGCAAGGGTGCAGCCTGCATCAGCAGTTCCCGCGCGGAAACACCTTCCCAGTCCATATCCAGTTGCGACCAGCGCGTAACACAGTGAAAGTCCGATACATCCTTTATTTGAGGTTGTTGGCGAAAAGCGGCCCAATCCAGCTCCAACTCATGCTCAACCAGGCCGAATATGCGCAATGTCCAGTTGGTGGTATTCACATTGGGGCGTATGCCCAGATCAAGTACCGGGAAGTTGGTCACCAGCTTTTGGCCCGCAGGTGTCCGCCCGTCCAAACCAGGCTGACTGGGTTTTTTAACGATGCGTTTGGCCCGTGCCGCCAAAGCAATTTTGCCTTCTATCAGTTTTTTCCAATCTGGCACGGCTTTCTCCTGGCGTCGTACTGACGCATCTAACATTACTTTTGTGGTTTTTTAAAACTATCCAGTAACAACAAACCTACGCCACAAGTAATCGCCGAATCGGCAACGTTAAACGCTGGCCAGTAATAACTTTGATAGTGAAAAAACAGGAAATCCACCACATAACCCAGTGTCAGGCGGTCATACAAATTACCCAGCGCACCCGCTAAAACTAAAGCCAACGCAAAACAGAAAAGTTTCTGCTGGCTATGTTTACGTAGCAGATAAATGATCACTACAGAGGCTATCAGCGCTATTGCACTGAAGAAAAGCCGTTGCCAGCCACCCGCACCAGCGAGAAAGCTGAAGGCAGCGCCTTCATTGTGATAACGCACCAGGTCAAAAAACGAGGTGATCGGCAGATGCTCGCCATATGCAAATGCCTTGAGTATGAGCTGCTTGGTGTAGAGGTCTATGGCAATAACAACAACACTGATGATCAGCCATCGTAACCAAAAATATTTACTCTCCACACATCACCGTCATTCCCGCGAAAGCGGGAATCCAAATTGAGTTTGCATTTGGTACAGGTTGGGAAATGGATTCCCGCTTTCGCGGGAATGACGAGATAGTGAAATTAAGCATACTTACGCGGCTCGCCAGTTCCAAACAGGTTACTTACACAACGACCACAGATAGTTGGATGCTCGGCATGTGAACCAACATCTGCGCGGTAGTGCCAGCAGCGGTCGCACTTAGAGTGCGCGCTTGGCGTCACATCCACACTCACGTCTCCAGTCGCCTCATGCACCGTTGCACGCGAAGTAATTAATACAAAACGCAGATCATCACCCAATCGGCTCAATGCCTTGTAGGCAATACCACTCGCCTTGATGTCCAACTCAGACTGCAATGATGAACCCACCAAGCTTTGTGCACGCTTTTCTTCAATCGCCTTGTTGGCTAGCGCGCGTACAGCAAGAATCTCCTGCCAATCCGAGATTTCGGCTTCACTCAAGCCATGCACTGGCAACTCATACCAAAGCTCTTCAAATACCGTAGCATCGCTGCTGAGACCCAAGGTCTGCCAGATTTCATCAGCAGTAAAACTCAGGATAGGCGCCATCAAGCGCATCAAAGTATGCGTGATGTGGTGCAATGCACTTTGTGCAGCACGACGTGCATGGGAGCCTTCGCCAGCGGTATATAGCCGGTCTTTCAGGATATCGAGATAGAAACCACCCAGGTCCTCGGAGCAGAAACCCACGAACTTCTGCATCGCCAGATGGAATTCATAACGGTCATAATCCGCCAGAATGCTGGTCTGCAGTTTTTCTGTCAGCACCAGTGCGTAACGGTCTATCTCCAGCCACTCGCTTACTGACAGCATATCTTTGGATGCATCGAAATCCGCCAGGTTCGCCAGTAAGAAACGCAGCGTATTGCGGATACGGCGATAGCCTTCAGCCACGCGCTTAAGAATCTCGTCTGAGATCGTCAGCTCACCAGAATAGTCGGTACTGGCTACCCACAGACGAAGGATATCCGCACCATAAGTATCCATCACTTTTTGTGGGGCGACTACGTTGCCCTTGGATTTACTCATCTTGTGGCCAGCGCCATCCACTACGAAACCATGCGTCAGCAAGGCCTCATAAGGGGCACGGCCGTCAATGGCACAGCCAGTCAGCAGGCTGGACTGGAACCAGCCGCGATGCTGGTCTGAACCTTCCAGATATAAATCTGCGGGGAACTGCAAATCTGGGCGACGTTTTAATACCGCCGCATGTGTCGCGCCTGAATCAAACCAAACATCTAAAGTATCAGTGACTTTTTTGAATTGGGCGGCATTTTCTGGTGCATATTCCGCCAGGAAGGCATCACCATCCAGGCTGAACCATGCCTCAACCCCTTGCTGTTCAACTTTCAGGCAAGCCTGTTCTAGCAACTGCAAGGTAAGCGGATGCGGCTCACCAGTCTCTTTATGCACGAATAAGCCCATCGGTACGCCCCAGTTACGCTGGCGCGAAACGCACCAGTCCGGGCGATTTTTGATCATCGCTTCCAGACGCGCACGACCCCATGACGGAAAAAACTCAGTCTCATCAACCGCTTTGTTAGCTTGCTCACGCAGGCTTACTCCGTCAGCACCTTGCGCATTCATGCCGATAAACCACTGGTGAGTCGCTAGTTGCATCAATGGCGTTTTATGGCGCCAGCAATGCGGGAAACTATGGTTTAAACGTGCGCTGGCAAGCAGGCTGCCACTCTCCTGCATCAAAGCAAGAATCACCTTGTTAGCCTCTTGCCTGTTGAGGCCACGAATCGCCTCAAGCTCGACCAACTCACTGGTAAAGAACTTGCCATCACCACCGATGAGCACACGCGGTTTTTCATTAGGGAAATTGGCACGCATCACCAGCCAGTCATCGTTACCATGCGCAGCAGCTGTATGCACCAAGCCGGTACCAGCCTCGGTGGTGACATGCTCACCGCAGATGATAGGGACTTGGCGGTTGTCAAATGGGTGCTGTAGTTGCAAGTCTTTTAAAGTTAAGCCTTTGCAAGTTGCAAGTACTTTAGAGTTGTCTTCGCCATAGCGAACAAGCGTGCTTTGAGCTAACTCATGTGCCAGTATCAGCAAGCCTTTGCTGGTTTGGATCAAATCATAATCAAACTCTGGATGCACACTCACAGCTTGGTTACCTGGCAGCGTCCATGGTGTGGTAGTCCAGATTACAGCATAGGTATCATCCGTCACTTCAACGCCAAATGCTCTGCTTAAAGCCGCGTTATCCACCACCTTGAAACCTACATCAATCGCAGGTGAATTTACATCTTCATACTCAACCTCGGCCTCAGCCAGCGCCGAACCACAATCCACACACCAATGCACAGGCTTGCTGCCTTGATACAGGTAACCATTTTTATAGATATCGCCCAAGGCACGCATGATGTCGGCTTCGGTCTTGAAATCCATGGTCAGGTAAGGATGATCCCAATCGCCCAGTACACCAAGGCGGATAAAGTCCTTCTTCTGTTTTTCCACTTGCTCGGCGGCGTAAGCACGGCATAGCTCGCGGAACTTGGCTGGCTCGATATTCTTGCCATGCGCTTTTTCTACTACCAACTCGATAGGCAGGCCGTGGCAATCCCAGCCCGGCACATAAGGCGCATCAAAACCACTCATGGTCTTGGATTTAACAATGATGTCCTTGAGGATCTTATTTACTGCGTGGCCGATATGGATATCGCCATTGGCATAAGGTGGGCCATCGTGCAGGATGAACTTCTTGGCACCTTTGCGTGCTTTGCGGATGCGCTCGTAGAGCTTTTTATCCTGCCATGCCTTGAGCCATGCAGGCTCGCGTTTGGCAAGGTCGCCGCGCATAGGGAATGGGGTTTCTGGCAGGTTCAGTTTGTAGTTTTGGTCAGTCATGACGCTTATAAAGTCTTTTATCTAAAAAATCTGTTTATTTATGTAGGTTTTTATATGGCTAAGTCTGCAAAATACTGCCTTGCAGTAGCTGCATCGAGTGCAATCTGCTGCTTGAGGGCACCGAAATCCGGGAATTTCCTTTCATCACGCAACTTCTGCAAGAAACTGACATGCACATGGCGCCCATACAGGTCGCCTTCGAAATCGAGCAAATGCACTTCCAGGCTTAATCGTGGCGTACCCGCTACCGTGGGTCGCACTCCAAGATTAGCCACCCCTTCGTAACTATCTAATTTTACAGCATAGACGCCAGTGAGTGCAGGTCTCTCATGGCGCATATGCACATTGGCAGTGGGGAAGCCCAATTGCCGTCCGCGCTTGGCGCCATGCACGACTTTTCCGCTGATGCTGTATGGTCGGCCCAAAAGCTCTGCCGCCTTACCCAACTGTCCGATAGCGAGCGCATTGCGCACAGCCGTGCTGGAAACACGTACGCCATCCAGTTCCACCTGCGGTAAGCTTACCAGCTCAAATCCAGCCGTGACAAAGTCAGCAACACCGCCTTTACGGCCGGCACCAAAACGGAAATCAACCCCGACCAGGATGGCCTGGGCGTTTAACGACTGGCGTAAAATATCTTGCATGAAGGCATCACTGCTGAGCGCAGCAAAGCGCTGATTAAAATGGCAAATATAGGTGGTTTCTACACCAGCCTCGACAAACCACTCCAATTTCTCGCGCAAGGAAGTCAGCCTTGCCGGCGCATCCTGTGGGGCAAAAAACTCCCGCGGATGTGGCTCAAAGGTCAGCACAGCAGCGCCCAGACTGCGGGATTTCGCTGTTTCGACCAGTTGCTTCAGCAAAGCTTGATGTCCAAGATGCACGCCGTCGAAATTACCGATAGCCAGCGCCAAGGGCACTTTGGCTTGCGCTGACAGCGAGGCTTGATGGAAATGGCGGAATACTTGCATAGTCATGGCTCAGACCTCACCCTTAAATCGCAGTACGATGCATGAAGTCTTTGATACGGATGCCCATTAACCATAAGGCAGCAAAATATACCGATGAACCGAGTACCAGCAACCCCAACAGATGAAGCAACTTAGGCATGACTTTGTAGGTCAACCACACAGCATCGCCACCAGCGGCGTAGTGCAAAGCGGCTGCCATTGCGATTACCGCCACAATTAGTTTCCCCATGAATAAAATCCAGCCAGCTTGCGGCTGATAGACATTGGCTTTTCGCAAATAGTAATAAAGCAGACCTGCGTTGATACATGCGCCAAGGCCGATAGCCAGTGCCAGGCCGGCATGCTGAAAAGGTCCGATAAAAGCCAGGTTCATCAACTGCGTTGCAAACAAAGTAAATATGGCGATTTTGACTGGGGTTTTAATATTCTGGCGCGAATAAAAAGCGGGAGCCAGCACCTTCACCAGTATCAGGCCCAACAAACCGAGGCTGTAAGCCATCAATGCCTGACGAGTCATTTCGACATCGTGTCCATTAAACGCGCCATAGTGAAACAGGCCTGTCACCAGAGGAACCGACAACACGGCTAACGCCACCGCTGCGGGCAGCGCCAGGATAAAGGTAAACCGCAGACCCCAATCCAGCAGCTTGGAGTATTCGCCATCAGCCTTATCGGCAAAGCTTTTGGATAGGCTGGGCAGCAGAATGGTACCCAGCGCCACGCCCAACACACCGGTAGGGAACTCCATCAGCCTGTCGGCATAGTACAGCCAGGAAACACTGCCTTTATCCAGGAACGAGGCAAAGATGGTATTGATGAGCAGCGAAATTTGCGCAATCGACACACCGAATACCGCCGGGCCCATCAATTTCAGAATACGCCAGACACCTTCATCGCCAAGATCCAGGCTGAAGCGCGGGATCAGGCCTATCTTTAGCAGGTAGGGAATCTGGTACAGCAATTGCAATATACCGCCCGCAAAAACAGCCCAAGCCAGTACCATCACCGAGTTATCGAAATAAGGCGCGATAAACAGCATAGCCACGATAAACGACACATTCAGCCACACCGGGGTAAATGCCGGAATCGAAAAATTGCCGTAGGTATTGAGGACACCTCCCGCCAGCGATACCAGCGAGATAAAAAAGATATAGGGAAAAGTGATACGTAATAAATCAACGGTGAGATCAAACTTGACCTTATCCGCGGCAAACCCTGGCGCGCTCACCTGCACTACCCAAGGCGCGGCAAGCATGCCAGCGATAGTCAGCAATACCAGGAATATGCCCAGCAAGGTTGCCACATGATTGATCAGTGCATGGGTTTCGTCATGGCTGCGTTGCTTTTTATATTCAGCCAGAATAGGCACAAAGGCCTGCGAAAATGCACCCTCAGCGGAAATTCGACGCAGCAGGTTAGGGATTTTGAACGCAACAAAAAATGCGTCCGTGTAGATACCGGCACCGAATACGCGTGCAATCAGTGTGTCGCGAACAAACCCCAGTATTCGGGATAAAAAGGTCATACTTCCGACAGCAGCTAGTGCTTTAAGCAGATTCATTGCGCACGCATCAATATTTTGGTTGGTAGAGTTCGAATTGTTGTTAGCATAGCAGCACGTATGGCGCGGCTATGAAATTTGCTTCATATATAAAGCACTAAAATATAATTTTAACATGTAAGCGTTATCTGCCACGCTGCAGATTATAGAATGGCTTGCAATCTTGTATGAAAAACGATAATATGCTCGGCTTCGTATTTTGATAATTAATTAGGAAAATTCATGGCTAATAGCGCACAGGCGAGAAAACGTGCCCGTCAAGCAGTTAAGCAACGCGGCCACAATGCCAGCTTGCGTTCGACCCTGCGCACCGCGATCAAAAAGATCATTAAAGCGGTCGAAGCTGGCGACAAAGCTGCTGCACAAGTTGCATATACTGAAAACGTGAGTGTGATTGATCGTATTGCAGACAAGAACATCATTCACAAAAACAAGGCTGCCCGCCATAAGAGTCGCTTAAACGCCTCTATCAAGGCAATGGCCTAAGATTTAAATCCGCAAGATTCAAATCTCATAAAAAAGCCGAACTGTTGTTCGGCTTTTTTATTGTCTTGTTTTAAGCACTCCTGCATTTACTGAACCCATCAATACTCAGATATGGAGTCTCAGCTTATCCCCAACTCGCTACGAGCCAGCTGCGCCTGCGCGGCAACTGTCTCCACGTCACGGCCCAATATCGTAAAGTGGCCCATCTTGCGGCCAGCGCGAGGTTCATGCTTACCGTACAAATGTAATTTAAGCTGCACATGTTCAAAAACTTTATACCAGGCCGGCTCACCATTTTTCCAGATATCGCCGAGAATATTCACCATGACGGCATAGCTATGCATACGCGGATCACCAAGCGGCAGCCCTGCCAGGGTGCGCACCTGCTGTTCAAACTGGCTGGTAACGCAAGCATCTATCGTATAGTGCCCCGAGTTATGTGGCCTTGGCGCCATTTCATTAATGACCAGTTTGCCGTCAGTGACAAAAAACTCGACAGCCAGCACACCAACATACTCAAGCTGCTCCGCCAGATGCATGGCTAGCTGATGCGCCTGGCCGTGTATGGCTTCAGGTGCACGCGCCGGCACGATGCTGGTGTCTAGAATGCCATGCAAGTGACTATTTTCTGCAGTGGGGAAAGAAGCAATAGTACCTTCTGCATCGCGCGCAAGAATCACTGATACTTCGTAATCCAGAGCAAGCATCTTCTCTAGCACGCACTGCTCACCGTTAAACTTGCCAAGCGCAGCAATGGCTTCTGCCTGGCTGGTGACGCGCGCCTGGCCTTTACCATCGTATCCAAACCGCGCAACTTTCAGGATAGCCGGATAAATATCGCTACCATCGGCTGGAATGTCCGCTGGCTGGTCAATCACCACAAAAGGCGCAACAGGCAAACCGGCATCACGGATAAAATTCTTTTCGAGCACACGATTTTGCGCAATAGCTACGGATTTGGCGGCAGGCCTGACTATGCGGGTTTGGGCAAGATACTCCAAAGTCGCAGCAGGCACATTTTCAAACTCGGTGGTGATTGCCTCACAGGTCTGGGCAATTTGTTCCAGCGCTGCCTGGTCATCGTATGCTGCGCACAGATGCACATCGGCAATTTTTCCAGCCGGGCTATTTTTATCGGGATCAAGCACGGTAACGCGATAGCCCATTTCATGAGCAGCAATCACAAAGAAACGACCTAGCTGGCCGCCACCTAACATGCCCAGCATGGCCGGGGGAAGAATAATTGGATTGCTCAAGATCGTTTCACTCAAATCAAGCTATTGAAAATAAAAATATAAACTACGCCAGGAAACCAAAAAATCAGGGTTGATCCGGAAGCTGCATGGCCAATACTTTGTCAGTGAGTGCAGCACGGAACGCCGTAAGCTTGGCTGCTAAGGCAGCATCAGCAGTTGCCAGTATAGACACTGCAAAAATGCCTGCATTTGCCGCGCCTGCTTCGCCTATGGCAAAGGTAGCCACTGGAATGCCCTTGGGCATCTGCACTATGGATAACAATGAATCCTGCCCTTGCAAATGCTTGGATGGCACCGGAACGCCCAGCACCGGCAGTGTCGTTTTAGCGGCAACCATTCCCGGCAGGTGAGCAGCGCCCCCCGCCCCCGCAATAATCACCCGAATGCCATTGTCCGCTGCGTTCTCGGCAAACTCGAACATCAGGTCAGGTGTACGATGTGCGGAAACCACCTTAGCTTCATATTGCACCCCAAATTCGGCCAGCATTTGTGCGGCCGCACGCATCACGGGCCAGTCACTATCCGATCCCATGATAATGGCAACTTGTGGTTTTGTTTTAGTCATTAGCTCCCTGCCTTTTTTAGGAGAATTTAGTACGCATAAAAATTAGAGAACGGTCATCGTGTTACTAACACAACACCATATTGTCACGATGTATCAGTTCGGCCTCATCCACATAGCCAAGGATGCTGGCAATTTCACTGCTAGGTTTTCGCAAAATACGTGCGGTTTCTGCTGCAGTATAGTTGACCAATCCTCGCGCAATCTCTTGGCCCTGAGCATCCAGACAAGCCACCACATCGCCACGCTCAAAACTACCCTCAACCGACACCACGCCGATGGGCAACAGGCTCTTGCCTCCATCTCGCAGCACTTTCACTGCGCCGGCATCCAGCACCACACGGCCACTGACACGCAAATGATCTGCGATCCATTGCTTTTTCGCTAGCGTCTTCACCTGCTCGGCACGCAGATGGGTACCTAATACTTCACCAGCCGACAGCCGCACCAACACCTCGGCTTCTCGACCGGAAGCAATCACGGTATGCGCACCGCTGCGTGCTGCGCGCTTGGCTGCCAGAATTTTGGTGAGCATACCGCCGCTTCCTATGGCGCTGCCGGCACCTCCAGCCATTTTTTCCAGTGCTAGGTCACCGGCTACCGCATGCTTTATAAACTGAGCCTCAGGATTTTTCCGCGGATCCGCAGAGTACAAGCCTGATTGATCAGTCAGGATTACCAGCGCATCAGCCTCAATCAAATTCGCTACCAGAGAACCCAAGGTATCATTATCGCCAAAACGGATCTCATCCGTAACCACAGTATCGTTTTCATTAATTATCGGGATCACCCCGAGATCAAGCAAAGTGCGTAGCGTGCTGCGTGCATTCAGGTAACGCTTGCGGTCGGCCAGATCATCGTGGGTGAGCAGCACCTGCGCAGTATGCAGGCCATGCTCACTGAAGCAGGACTCATACATCTGCACCAGCCCCATTTGCCCAACGGCGGCGGCGGCCTGCAACTCATTCACGGCCACGGGACGCTTCTTCCAGCCCAGTCGCTGCATACCCTCTGCCACAGCACCGCTGGAGACCAATACCACCGCTTGCCCTGCTTAATCAACTGCGCAATCTGGCTAGCCCAGGCAGCAAGTGCAGCACGATCCAAGCCCTCACCGTTATTAGTGACGAGACTGGAGCCCACTTTTACCACCAGGTATTTGGCATCTACGATCAATGACTTCATTTTACTCAACGGCAGCAATTCCCTTGCATATACTTCCAGCTCAGCTTTACAAAAAGCCTTGGGGTGCATTTTTCTGCTCTTCCGCGTCAGCTTCTTCTTGCGCGCGTGTAGCTTCCAAGTGCTCCATAATCGCGTAGATCAGCTCTTTACAACCGATGCCACTAATAGCGGAAATAGGAAAGCAGCGGCCTTGCCAGCCATATTCCTTCACAAACTTTTCTACATCCGCAGCCGAGTCTTCCAGCATATCGATTTTGTTCAGCACCAACCAGCGCGGCTTGTTATAGAGATCTTCGTCATATTTACGCAACTCCTCAACAATAGCGCGCGCTTCTCTCACCGGATCAACCGCCTCATCGTAAGGTGCGATATCAACCAAGTGCAGCAGCAGCCTGGTTCTCGCCAAGTGGCGCAGGAATTGATGCCCGAGACCAGCACCTTCAGCAGCCCCTTCAATTAGCCCAGGAATATCGGCAATGACGAAACTGCGATTAGTATCGACGCGCACTACACCAAGATTAGGATGCAAAGTCGTAAACGGATAATCGGCCACCTTGGGTTTGGCCGCAGATACAGAACGTATGAAAGTGGACTTGCCGGCATTGGGCATGCCCAGCAAACCAACATCCGCTAACACCTTCAGCTCCAGGTAAAGCTCAATCTCTTCACCAGGTTCGCCTTTGGTACATTGGCGAGGTGCACGATTCAGGCTGGATTTGAAATGAATATTGCCCAAACCACCTTTGCCACCTTTGGCCAGCGTAGCTTTCTGACCATGCTCTGCCAGATCCACCAGCATCTGCCCTGAGGCCTTATCGCTGATAACCGTTCCTACCGGCACTCGTAATAACATATCATCGCCACCAGCACCGTAGCAATCCGAGCCGCGCCCATTCTGCCCGCGGTCAGCGCGAAATACACGCTTGAAGCGATAATCTACCAGCGTATTGATATTACGGTCGGCTTCTATAATGATGGAGCCGCCAAGGCCGCCGTCACCGCCACTGGGGCCACCCATAGGCTCGTACTTCTCGCGACGAAAGGTCGCAACTCCATTACCGCCGTCACCGGCGTAAAGTTTAATGGTTGCTTCGTCTATAAATTTCATTTGAGAGTAATTTACCTTAGGTAATACGTAATTGCACTTCTATACGAGCATACTGCAATAACAGCATATTAAAAAATATGGCTTTAAAAACAAAAAAGCCCTACCAAGGGATAGGGCTTTTTATAATTCCAGCTGTAATTACGCTGGAACGATATTCACCAGCTTACGACGCAACGCGCCTTTAACTGTGAAAGATACTTTACCGTCGACCTTGGCAAACAAGGTGTGGTCTTTGCCCATACCTACGTTTTCACCTGGGTGCATACGTGTACCGCGCTGACGCACGATAATGCTGCCAGCTGAAACCAGTTGCTCACCAAAGGCTTTAACGCCTAATCGTTGTGAGTGTGAGTCACGACCGTTGCGGGAACTCCCGCCTGCTTTTTTGTGTGCCATGTTTTATTCCTTGCTTGCTTTAGCTGCTTTAGCAGGCTTTTTAGCGCCGCCAGCCAGAATATCGCCAATCTGAATTTCAGTATAACTTTGACGATGACCTTGTGTCTTACGGTAGTGCTTACGACGACGGAATTTGAAAATCATTACCTTGTCGCCACGGCCGTGTGACAGAACTGTTGCCTGCACTGTAGCGCCAGCAATCAGAGGGGCGCCAATAGTGACATCATCACCATCTGCAACCATTAATACTTGGTCAATGGTAACGCTGCTGCCTACATCACCCAATAACTTTTCAACCTTGAGCTTCTCGCCAGCGGTTACTCGATACTGCTTACCACCGGTCTTAATAACTGCGTACATGATTTAGCCTCGTTCGCTACACATTCAAATGAATCGCGCATTATACGTAAAATTCGCGCCCAAGCAAATCAAATTATCACTTTCGACGCGATTGCCCTGCTTGCAACGACTTGATTTGCCAAGTCGACACCAGCTTCCAGCTGTTTAGCATTATCTCAGCATAAGTCACATCGCTCTATGCTAAAATTATTTCAACTTTTTTTGGCTGATATCGTGTCTCTCGCATTTATTCAATCCTGCATCACCGATGACATGCAAGCTGTTGATGCGGTCATTCGCAAATCTCTCTATTCCGATGTCGTTTTAATTAACCAGGTCGCTGATTACATCATCAACAGTGGCGGCAAGCGCTTGCGCCCCGCACTGGTACTGTTGTCAGCTGGCGTATTTGGCAAGGTGGAAGCGCGACATCACCAGCTGGCTGCGGTTGTGGAGTTCATCCATACCGCCACCCTGCTGCATGATGACGTAGTTGACGAATCTGCGCTGCGCCGTGGACGCGCTACCGCAAATACACTATTCGGCAACGCAGCCAGCGTACTGGTGGGTGATTTTGTATATTCGCGCGCTTTCCAGATGATGGTGGGCGTACAGAACATGCGCGTAATGGAAGTGCTGTCCGAGGCCACCAACATTATTGCCGAGGGCGAAGTGCTGCAACTGCTGAACTGTCATGATGCAGATATCACCGACGAGGCTTACCTTAAAGTCATTCACTACAAAACTGCAAAATTGTTTGAGGCTGCCACACGCCTGGGTGCGATTATTTGCAACGCTACACCGCAAGATGAGCAAGCCATGGCGGAATACGGAATGCGCCTTGGTACAGCCTTCCAACTGATTGACGACGTACTGGACTTGAGCGGAGATAGCCAGGATATAGGGAAAAACCTGGGGGATGACTTGGCTGAGGGCAAACCAACCTTGCCGCTACTGTTCACCATGCGTAATGGTAACGCCGAGCAGCGTGCAGTAATACGTCACGCCATCGAGCAAGGCGGCTTGGAAGAACTACCGGCTGTGGTAAAAGCGGTGCAGGAAACCGGTGCGCTGGATCATGTCCGCAACATTGCCAGGAGTGAAGCTGACCTGGCCTGTGCGGCGATTGCCACCATGCCGCCATCCACACACCATCAGGCATTAATCAGCCTGGCTGGATTTGCGGTAAGCCGTAACTTCTAACCCCAGTTTAATTCAGAACAATAGGTTCGCCGCTATCGGCGTGGTAGTAGCTTAAATGCGCGCATTCGCTGGTTGTGGTTGTTAACACACCATCAAAAATTGCCTCGCCATCGACATCCACCACCGCATAACCATTATGGTATAGCGTCACTTCAGCTTCTCGACGGCCAAAGCGCATCGCAAAGCTCAAGTAGCTCTCGTCTTCCTCTTCATCGAACACTTCCCACTCGGCATGCCCGGTCAACTGCTTCATCCACCCGGACAAATCCACCTCGACACGACGCACCACTGGGCTGTTCCATGCGTCTTGAATGTTAGCTTCTGACATTTTCGTATCCTTTCAAAAAATGTTTCATCCATGGGTAAATGGCACCAAACTTCTATATTTCAAGGCCGATATCTTGTTGCCTTGTCTATATAACGGTGCGAAGATGCTGCAAGTTTAATGAATGAGCCATTTATGCCTGATTTAATTGCAAATATATTTGATTTACTACGTGCCGAGCCTGCAGTATTCATTACTGTTTCAGTGGTACTGGGGCTGATGATAGGTAGCTTCCTCAACGTAGTGATTTACCGCCTACCCAAAATGATGGAGCGCGAATGGCGTAAAGGTTGCCAGGAACTGCAAGGTCTGGAACCAGCGGAAGAACCGAAATTCAACCTAGCAGTACCGCGCTCAGCCTGCCCTGGTTGCGGCCATAAAATATCCTCGCTGGAAAATATTCCCGTCCTGAGCTACCTGTTTTTAGGTGGAAAATGCAAGGCCTGCAAAACTTCCATCAGCCCACGCTACCCATTGATAGAAGCCCTCACTGGCATCATGCTTGGCCTGATCAGCTGGAAGTTCGGCTACTCAAGCATGGCGGTTTTCGCTTGGGTTTTTGCGATAGCGCTAATTACGCTGACTTTTATCGACTTCGACACGCAGTTATTGCCGGATGACATCACGCTACCGTTACTGTGGCTAGGCCTGCTATTTAACCTAAATACCGGCTTTACCGACATCCACTCCGCCATCGTAGGCGCAGTTGCTGGCTACCTGATTCTGTGGTCCGTCTACTGGCTGTTCAAAATAGTCACCGGCAAGGAAGGCATGGGCTACGGCGACTTTAAATTACTTGCTGCTATCGGCGCATGGTTTGGCTGGCAGCTTTTGCCGGCAGTAATCCTGCTATCTTCGGTTGCAGGAACCATCATTGGCATAGGGCTGATTGTTCTGGCCAAACGTGGGCGCAATGTCCCCATGCCGTTTGGTCCATATCTTGCACTTGGTGGCATAGCCGCACTGTTCTATGGTGCACAACTTTCAAACCTGTATCTAGGGGGTTAATCATGTATGTAGTCGCACTAACTGGCGGTATAGGCGCAGGCAAAAGCGAAGTCTCGCGTATATTTGCATCACTGGGGGTGCCGATCGTAGACGTAGATGTGATCTCACGCCAACTCACCTCTGCAGGCCAACCTATCGTGCAACAAATCGCCGAAACCTTTGGCAAAGAGTTCTTGACGGAAGACGGTGCATTGAATCGTGCGGTTATGCGCGAGCGTATTTTTTCCGTAGATGCCGATCGCAAAAAACTGGAAGCGATCCTGCATCCCGTCATCCATGCCACCGCCATGCGCGAACTGTTTAAGAATAGCGATGCGCCATATCAGGTGTTGGCTATCCCATTGTTTTTTGAGACTAACCGTTACTCCGGCATGGTAAAAAATACCCTACTTGTCGATTGCGAAGAATCACAACAAATCAGCCGTACCATGCAACGCAACGGCATGTCGGAAGCTGATGTACGTGCCATTATTGCCGCACAGGCATCGCGTAGTTTTCGCCGCGCGCTGGCAAATGACATCATAGACAACAACAGTTCGCTTGAGGATCTGGCAGAAAAAGTAAAAGAAAAACATGAAAAATACATGCAGGCTTGCATAGTTAGCGAATAAATCTCATAATCCACCGTAACTTAATAAACACAAAAGCTGCCCAGCCCAAAACAAGCCCGTGCCCAGTTACGATTATCCTTTTAATGAACGTATTCGGACTTTGCTGCGCCTTGAGGATTTATTCGTCAAGGTCATGCACAATGCGGCGGGCATCCACGAGTTTAACCATCACTGCGCGCTGCTTTCCATCTTCCAGATTCTGGATGTCATTGATCGCGCCGAGCTCAAGACCGATTTACTGCAAGAACTGGATCGCCAGAAAATTACCATGATGGGCTTGCTGGGCAACCCGTCAATTGCAGAAAATGTTCTCAAAGAAATTCTTCAGGAAATTGAAACCACCGCACTCAGCTTGCGTACCAATGCCGTTAAGCTAGGCCAAACCTTACGCGACAATGAATGGCTGATGAGCATCAAGCAGCGCGCCGGAATTCCGGGCGGTGTCTGCGAATTCGACCTGCCCTCCTATCACTATTGGCTGGGACTCGACGATACACGGCGCAGAAAAGACCTGGAAACCTGGTTACAGCCCTTGATGCCGATTTATGATGCCCTGCGCATTATCCTGCACATCCTCAGGGGTAGCGGCATTACCACCAAACTGGTAGCTGCGCATGGCGCTTATCAGCAAATGCTGGGTGGTGCCAAGCCCGCACAAATGCTGATGATAGAGGTTGCGGATGATATCGAATGCTTCCCGGAAGTCAGTGCCAATAAATATGCCATCAATATTCGCTTTAATAGCCTGGGCAGCACGGAAAAACCCAAACAATGCGATGTCGATGTTGCCTTCTCCCTGACTTTATGTAATCTTTAAGGCTTCATTCAGCATTAAAGTCTCGACTCAGGCACCACTGCCGATCTATGGAAAAATCCCCTAAAAAACGTTTGGTCACTTGTCCGCAATGCAAATCCTTATCGGAATACAGCACGGATAACCCGTTTCGCCCATTTTGCTGCGAGCGCTGCAAACTGATTGATCTAGGCGAGTGGGCCACAGAAAGCTATCGCATTCCAGCAGTCATCAAACCCGAAGATCTACCTGAGCATTAGGTAGCTGCCAGAATACCAGCCCACACCGCATAACCAGGAAGGCACGCTATGCAATCTTATCGATTATTGGCTACTCAGTTACTTATCATAGTCGCCAGCTTGACCAATATAGCTGGCTGTTCAGCAGCTGACTCCAGTATCAAAATCAGTGACGCATGGGTGCGGGCATCGTCTCCGGGACAAGAAGTGGGCGCAGCCTACCTTACCTTGCAAAGCAGTGCCGACACCAGCTTGGTAAAAGTGGAAAGCCCCGCCGCCGGCAGCGTTGAAATACACAGCATGAGCATGGATAACGGCGTGATGAAAATGCGTATGCTGGAAACCTTGCCTTTGACCGCAGGCACACCCGTCAAGCTTGAACCTGGCGGCTTTCACCTGATGTTGTTTGATTTAAAGAAATCGCTCACAAAAGGTGAAAAGGTGAGCTTTACCTTGTACTTCAAAGATAACGCGGGCAAAACCAGCACTATGAAAATTGATAGTCCGGTAAAAGCCAGCGCTAATTGAATTTAGCGCCCAGTGATTTAAGCCAAGTGTATTTAGGCCAAGTGAATTTTTTTGGCCATCAGCTTACGGCAGCGCCTGAAAGGCCAGCTGGTAATGTTTCGCGCCGACCACCTCAGCAACTTCAACCAGCATAACCCAATCGCTGCGGCCCTGAATACACACCGGCAAAGTAACTTCCGCCTTCCAGCTATTGTCAGCCTGCCTGATCAGGCGGTATCGATTCAAACCCATTTCCATCCCCTGCATGGCAAAGCTGGCGTGTACTTCCCGCGCGCCTCCCGCCTCAATCAATAACTTGAACGGCTTCATAACGTGCGGCGCCTGATCCAATCGCACCTTCAATGATTGATTACCGCAGCCTTCAATGATATTAGCGCAAGCAATTGGTGCAACAGGAGCATCAAGCGGCTTTGCCAGATAGAACCAACCCGCCACCGACAACGATATTGCCAAAGCCAGCTCCCAGAGCGTTTTGCGAACTACGGACATAGCCTTACTGCCAAACCGCGCGCTGCATGGCTACGCCATGGGCACCGCTCTGCCAGGCCCTCGTCAGGTCCTGCGGTTGCAAGCCACCCAGGGCATAAACCGGGATGGCGCAATCTTCAATGATGCGCGTAAATTCTGGCCAACCCAGCGTTGTGGCACCCGCATGGCTGGCTGTAGGCAGGACCGGTGACAGCACGGCGAAATCAAGGGTCAAGTTCTGGGCACGCTGAAGTTCGCCTGCATTGTGACAAGAGGCCGAACACAGGAGCCCGGCCGGCTTGTGTGTCAAATGCATCAACTGCTGGCTGGAAAGATGCACGCCATCCGCACCAAGTTCTCGCGCCAACTCAACATCGCCATTAATGAACACCCTGGCCTGCCGAGGCTTGGCCAGTGCAAGTACACGCTGGAAAAAATGTTTGAGTGCTGCTTGATCAAGTTGTTTTTCCCGTATTTGTATCAATTTCACACCGGCATCCAGCGCGCTTTCCATTTGCCTGAAGAATGCCGACTCGCCCATTTCAGCCAGGTTAGTAATCGCGTAAACCGGGGGCAATGAGAGTGCCGCTAATATCGGCTCGTTAGCCGGCAGCATAGGAGCCACGCTGAGCTTTGCCGGATTTTGCCAGCTCAATTCCTGGCCTTCGCGTCCATGCGGCTCCGGAGTCCAGCGCCGCACCATGAAGAAATGTAATTTGACGGTTTTTTCGGGATAGGCAAACGTGCGCGTCAGCCACGGATAAGCCTCAACAGCATGCGTGCCTAGCTCCTCTTCCAATTCGCGCTGCAAGGCCTCAAGTGCGGTTTCACCCGCCTCCATCTTGCCACCCGGGAACTCCCACCAGCCTGCCCAGGGCTTGCCTTCAGGCCGCTTTCCCAGCAGCACCTGACCGTCGTCGCGGATTAACACCGCCACTGCGGCATTGATTATCTTTGTCGCATTCATCAACTATTCCGCTTTAGCCATGAAAGGAGAACAAGGCAGCAACGACAAAATAGTCTCAACAGCGAAAACGCGAGTACAAGTCGCACGGTGAGGAATTGAGGAGGAAGCCAACGCCGTTATCGTTTCCAAATTATTTCTTTTGGGCTAAAGCGGAACGGCCTGCGTAGTCACGGGCGAACTGATACGCCACCCGTCCGCTACGCGCCCCACGCGTGAGGGAAAACAACAGGGCAGCCTGACGTATTTCGTCGGTCATTTTTTTAATGCCATAGTGCTTGAGCCACTGCTGGGCCACCTTCAGGTATTCATCCTGGTCGAACGCATAGAACGACAGCCAAAGTCCAAAGCGTTCTGACAGGGATATCTTCTCTTCCGTGGTATCGCCGGGGCGTATCTCTTCGCCAAGATGCTGGGTTTCCAGGTTTTCAGCCATGTATTCCGGCATCAGGTGACGGCGGTTGGAGGTCGCATACACCAGTACATTATCGGAGGTTGCCGCAATAGAGCCATCCAGCACCACCTTCAGGGCCTTATACCCGGGCTCACCCGCATCAAAGGTAAGGTCATCACAAAATACGATGAAATGCTCAGGACGCGCCCGCAGTATGGCCACGATTTCCGGCAAAGCTACCAGGTCATGTTTTTCCACTTCCACCAGGCGCAAACCATCCTTGGAGAACTTACTCAACAGGGCTTTCACCAACGTCGACTTACCCGTCCCTCGCGCCCCCGTAAGCAGCACATTGTTCGCAGGATAACCGCGCACGAACTGCAGGGTATTACGCACCACCTCGGCTTTTTGATCATCAATATTCTGCAGATCATCCAGGCTGATTTTATGGGGGTGTGGTACGGCCTGCAAATATCCACGCCCATTGGATACTTGCCAGCGCCATGCGATGGCAGACCAGTCGGGCTCAGCCGAGGCTGGCGGCAGGAGGCCTTCCAACCTTGCCAGCAGGCTTTCAGCACGGGAAATCAAGCTTTCAAAATCGGCCATTTTTACTTTCTGCAAATATTAGAGAATTGATTAGGAACGATAGTCAGCATTAATCTTCACATAATCATAGGAAAAATCGCAGGTCCATACCGTGGCATCAGCATCACCTCGGTTGAGCACCACACGCACGGTGATTTCGGCCTCTTTCATCACGGCAGCACCCTGCGCTTCTTCATAACTTACAGCACGTCCACCATGTTCAGCCACCAGCACATCACCCAGGTAAAGCTGCATAGTGTTCACATCAAGGTCATTAATCCCGGCATAGCCTATGGCCGCGAGAATACGACCCAGATTAGGGTCAGACGCAAAAAAGGCGGTTTTGATCAACGGTGAGTGTGCGATAGCGTAAGCCACCTTGCGGCACTCCTCCACATCACGCCCGGCTTCTACGTTAATCGTCATAAACTTGGTAGCGCCTTCGCCATCGCGCACGATGGCTTGTGCCAGCAGGGTGGCGATTTCGGTCATGGCATCACGCAGCGCAACATACTCCGCACTGGCTTCGGTGATTTCTGCCATGCCGGATTGTCCGGTTGCCATCATGATTAGTGAATCATTGGTTGAGGTATCACCATCCACCGTAATGCAGTTGAATGAACGGTTGACCGCATGCTGGATCAGAGCCTCCAGCGCAGGCTGACTGATGGCTGCATCAGTGGCCACATAACCCAGCATGGTGGCCATATTAGGGTGGATCATGCCGGAGCCCTTGGCGATGCCGGTAATGGTGATGGTTTTGCCATCCAGTGTAATTTGTTTCGAATAGCCTTTAGCCACAATGTCCGTCGTCATAATCGCTTCCGCAGCGTTCAGCCAGTTATCTTCATTCAGGCTGGCAATGCAGGCTGGCAAGCCAGCAATGACGCGGTCTACAGGCAAGGGCTCCAGGATGACGCCAGTAGAAAACGGCAGTATCTGTTGCGGATTCAGGTCCAGCAAGTCAGCCAGGGCTGCACAGGTCTGGCGCGCACGCTGCATGCCCTCCTCCCCCGTACCGGCGTTGGCATTGCCGGTATTCACCACTAGCGCGCGAATCTCCGCCCCAGTTTCCAGGTGTGTTTTACAAAGCGTGACAGGTGCGGCACAAAAGCGGTTCTGCGTGAACACTCCGGCCACACGTGTGCCGGGACTCAATTGCATCACCAGCACATCCTTGCGGTTGGGCTTGCGGATATGGGCCTCGGCAAAACCAAGCTGCACGCCTTTCACAGGCAGCAGGGTATCGGCGTTAGGGGCGGATAGATTTACAGGCATGACATTCTCACTCACAATTTCAGATAAGGGATTTTACCGCATTCATCGCGACTTATTGCGGGCGGCTGAGCAATTGACTTTAGTGCCTGCTGTGATAGTGTTGGTTTACTGATAAAACCAAGCCCATTCTAAGGTTAACCGTCATGAACACCACAGTTATCGCCCCCGAAAAAGAGGCCAGCAGCCTTGCCGAGATGGGCAACAAGCTTGCATTCACCAAAAAATTGCAAGCTGTCACCAACAAGATACACGCCACACGCAATATCGACGAGATTATCCTGGAGGTCAGCCAAGATATCCGCACACTGTTCGAAGCCGAGCGCCTCACATTGTATGTGACCAGCGAAGATGGCAAATCCATCGTCTCCAAGGTCAAGACCGGCCTGAATGAATTCAAGGAACTGAAACTACCGATCAACCCGCAAAGCATTGCCGGCTATGTGGCATTTCACAAAGCCATACTCAAGATTACCGATGTCTATGATGACGTTGAGCTCAAGACGATCAGCCCCGAAATCCGCTTCCTGAAAGAGGTGGATAAAAAGACCGGGTTTCGTACCCGGCAGATGCTGATTTTTCCTATCCTGGATCAGGAAGATGCCAGCCTGATGGGCGTGGTGCAAGTCATCAATACCCTATCCGGGCTGCCTTTCCCCTCCATGGCGGAAGAAGGTGCCCCAGAATTGGCGAAAACCCTGGCGATTGCACTCAGCCAGCGCCAAAGTCCGATGGGTGCCATCAAGACAAAATTCGATACCCTGGTTGCGCAAGGCGTGATTTCCAATGCCGAGCTCGATCTTGCGCAGCGTTCGGCGCGCAAGAAAGGTAAGGACTTGGAAGATGTGCTGACAGAAGAGTTTGAAGTCAAAAGTACGGATATCGGCAAATCGCTTTCAGCTTTTTTTGATGTGCCGTTTGAGCCCTTCAAGGTTGACCGTATCAAACCCATGGACTTGCTCAAGGCTCTCAAGCGTGAATATGTCGAAGCCAACGGCTGGGTCCCGATTGATGAAACCAAGGAAGACGGGTTGGTAATCCTGACCCACGATCCGGAAAAAATCAAGGCCTCGCGCATCGTCAGCAACATTTTCCCCAAACACGCCAGGATCAGCTATCGCGTGTGCCTGAATCGCGACTTTCAGAGCACCATTGATTTATTTTACGGCGCCCACAATATGTCGGGCGACATTGGTGACTTACTCTCCAGTATGGATAGCGAGGATGAAGAGATCAGCGGCTCCGGCCTGGAAGATGTTTCTGCCGCCAGCGATAACGAGCTAGTCAAGCTGGTCAACAAAATCATTATTGATGCCTACAACCAGGGGGCATCGGACATCCATATCGAGCCGTATCCGGAAAAAGGCAAAACTGAAGTGCGTTTCCGCAAGGATGGCACCCTCGTCAATTACATCGAAATCCCGCCCAGCTATCGTAGCGCCATCATTGCCCGTATCAAGATCATGTGTGATCTTGATATCTCGGAAAAGCGCAAACCGCAGGACGGCAAGATCAAGTTCAAGAAGTTCGGGCCATTGGATATCGAGCTGCGGGTAGCCACCATCCCCACCGCTGGCGGCGTGGAGGACGTAGTGATGCGCATACTGGCTGGCGGCAAGCCTATCCCGCTGGACAAGCTAGGCCTCTCCGAGCATAACAACAAGAAACTGAAAGAGCTGGTAGCCAAGCCTTATGGATTATTCTTTGTATGCGGGCCAACCGGCTCGGGAAAAACCACCACGCTGCATTCTGCCCTGGGCTACATCAACACGCCTGAAACCAAAATCTGGACGGCGGAAGACCCCGTGGAAATCACGCAAAAAGGTCTACGCCAGGTGCAGGTCAACAAGAAATCCGGCCTGGATTTCGCCATGGTGATGAAAGCTTTCCTACGTGCTGACCCTGACGTGATCATGGTGGGTGAAATGCGCGACAAGGAGACTGTTTCGACCGGCATTGAAGCCTCATTGACGGGCCACCTGGTATTCGCCACGCTGCATACCAACAGTGCGCCTGAGTCTATCGTACGCCTGCTGGACATGGGTATGGATCCCTTCAACTTCTCAGATGCACTGCTCGGCATCCTCGCGCAACGCCTCGGCAAGCGCCTGTGCGACTGCAAAAAGCCATACACCCCCAGCGCAGAAGAAATCAAAGGCATACTCAACGAATACTGCGTTGAACTGCAAAACACCACCAACTGGAAAAAAGACCCGGATGCCGCCTACAAAGCGGTCTATCAAAGCTGGATCAAAAACTTCGGCAACGACAAGGGGCAACTTACCTTGTACAAAGCCACTGGCTGCGACAAATGCAGTAACACCGGCTACAAAGGCCGCGTGGGCTTACATGAATTGATGGAAGGCACCGAAGCCGTGAAAAAGAACATCCAGGAACACGCCCGTGTTGCCGAAATGTTCGCCACCGCGCTGGAAGATGGAATGCGGACACTGAAGCAGGATGGGATAGAAAAAGTATTGCAGGGCGTGACGGATATGAAGCAGGTCAGGGCAGTTTGTATTAAGTAATGTTATTTAATACAAAGACAACACTGTCGGGGGTAGCCCGACAGCTAATCACTTTCTTTTCATCAGCAAAAAGAAAGTAATCCAAGAAAATGCCGCCCCGACTCCGCTTGTTTCCGAATATTCAGCATTAAATCTGGCGTCAATCAAACTCACCCTAACAAGCGATAAACCCCATCGCCTGTCGCGGAGTTCAAACAGGTGATTGCCGACCCCTCCAGCTTTAATACTCAATATTCGGCGCGTCATAAGGGGGTGTGGGGTGAGGTTTTGCTGTTGACCTACCCATCCCCTAGCTCACTCTGAGTAGCGCAGACAAAATAAGAGATTTCGGCGAGCACTGTCTGAGCTCCGCAGCAAACCACATTTTGTGTGGTTTGTCAGGGCGAGTTGCGCAGCCGCTTATTTTGTCGAGCAACGCAAGGTAGCCGATAGGCCGTGAGGTCGGGGTGTCTTTTTGTTTGGTACCTTTATTTTGGACAAGAAAAATAAAGGTACTCGCCTAGGGGCGAAAAGGATAGGTTGTTGCTGAGCCCGTGTAGGGCACACTCGTTTACAGTGCGCCGTATGAAAGCTGTAAATAAGCTCAGGCACAATTTTGTTGAGTACCATGTACGGACACCAAATAAAAAAAACCGGGCAAGCCCGGTTTTTTATTATTCACTTCCATTTTCTAACTAATCAAAACTCACACCTTCAGACTGTCTAGCCTCCAGTGTACTCATCACTTGCGCCTTGTCTTGCTCCGACATATCCCACCAGGCCCGTATCTCATCAATGGTGCGATAGCAGCCGTGGCAATAGCCTGTAGCTTCACTCATGGCGCAAACACCAATACAGGGAGAGGCAATGGGTTCTAAATGATCAGCCATGTGCAGATGAGCCCTGAATCGTTATGCCAGCTTGCCGTGGCATTGTTTGTATTTCTTGCCGGAGCCGCAGGGGCATAAGTCATTGCGGCCAACCTTGATGCCTTCGCGCTCAAATGGTCGTATTGCATCTTCATCAGGGGCAGTATCAGGTGCTGCTGCACCCAGCGCTTCGTCGTAATCAGCGTGCTGGTAGCGTACATTTTCGGCTTCAACTGGTTTCTCGACTGCCTCTACATCGGCTTCGCTCTTCACTTGTATTAGCATCGTCACCTTGGTGACTTCGCTCTTTACACTATCCAGCAAGGCTGAGAACAGCTCGAAGGCTTCGCGCTTGTATTCCTGCTTGGGGTTTTTCTGTGCGTATGAGCGCAGGTGTATGCCTTGGCGTAGATGATCCAGCGCGGCTAAATGTTCACGCCATGCATTATCCAGAATCTGTAGCATGACAGCCCGTTCAAACTGGCGCATAACGCCGGCTGTAGCCAGCGCCTCTTTGGCCTGATAGGCCTCTTCAGCTGCCTGTTGTACGTGCTCACGCAAACTTTCTTCGTGCAAATTCGGGTTGTCTTCCAGCATCTTCTGCAGTGGTAATGCCAGGCCGGTCTCGGCTTCCAGAGTGTTTTCCAGACTTGGTACATCCCACTGCTCTTCAACGCTACCGGGAGGAATATGGGTGGCAATCAGGCTATTGATGACGTCTTCACGCATGGCTTTGATGGTTTCGCCGACATCGGTCGCTTCCAGCAGCTCATTGCGCTGCTGATAGATCACCTTGCGCTGATCATTCGCTACATCGTCATACTCTAATAACTGCTTACGGATATCAAAGTTGCGGCCTTCTACCTTGCGCTGGGCATTCTCGATAGCACGCGTGACCCATGGATGCTCGATGGCCTCGCCTTCAGGCATCTTGAGTCTTTCCATAATGGCAGAAACGCGGTCTGAAGCGAATATACGCAATAGCTGATCTTCCAGCGACAGGTAGAAACGACTGGAGCCGGGGTCACCCTGACGCCCGGAACGGCCGCGCAACTGGTTATCCACACGACGTGATTCATGGCGCTCGGTACCGATGATGTGCAAGCCGCCTGCAGCCAATACGGCATTGTGGCGCTCTTGCCACTCGGCTTTCAATGCTGCAACCTGGGCTTCTTTATCGGCATCTGACAACTCGGCATTGTTACGCACCAGCGCGATCTCCGGCTCAGGATTGCCACCCAGCACGATGTCGGTACCACGGCCAGCCATGTTGGTGGCGATGGTGATGACGCCGGGGCGGCCTGCCTGCACGATGATATGCGCTTCACGCTCGTGCTGCTTGGCATTGAGCACCTGGTGATCGAGCTTGGCTGCGGTCAGCAGCGTAGCAATCAACTCGGAGTTTTCAATCGAAGTGGTACCCACCAGCACAGGCTGGCCACGACCCTGGCAGTCCTTGATATCTTCAATAACGGCCTGATATTTTTCCTTGGTGGTGCGATAGACCTTGTCCATCTGGTCTTTACGCTGCATAGGACGATGGGTAGGAATGACCACCGTTTCCAAACCGTAAATCTGGTTAAATTCGTAAGCTTCGGTATCGGCCGTGCCTGTCATGCCGGAAAGCTTGCCGTACATGCGGAAGTAGTTCTGGAAGGTGATAGAGGCCAGCGTCTGGTTCTCTTTCTGAATCTCCACGCCTTCTTTCGCTTCCACTGCCTGATGCAGACCATCTGACCAACGACGACCCGTCATCATACGGCCGGTGAACTCATCCACAATCACGATCTCGCCATCGCGCACGACATAATGCTGATCGCGATGGAATAGTGACTGGGCGCGCAGGGACGCATACATGTGATGCACCAGCGTGATGTTGGCAGCATCGTACAAACTGCCACCTTCCGGCAACAGACCGGCTTGCTCCAGCAAGGCCTCAGCATGCTCATGACCTTGCTCGGAAAGCAATACCTGCTGGGTCTTTTCGTCTACCCAATAATCGCCTTCGCCTTCTTCTTCCTTCTGGCGAACAAGCTGCGCAGCGATCCCGTTCATCTGCATATACAGCTCAATGCTGTCATCGGCCTGGCCGGAAATAATCAGCGGCGTGCGCGCTTCATCGATCAGGATAGAGTCGACTTCATCGATCAGTGCATAGCTCAGCGCACGTTGTACGCGCTCTTCTGCCGTGAATACCATGTTGTCGCGCAGGTAATCAAAACCAAATTCGTTATTGGTGCCGTAGGTGATATCTGCGGCGTAGGCTTGCTTCTTCTCGTCGTGCGGCATCTGCGACAGGTTGATGCCAACTGTCAGTCCCAGGAAGTTGTATAGGCGCGCCATCCATTCGGCATCGCGCTTGGCCAGGTAATCGTTCACGGTAATCACGTGTACGCCCTTACCGGCCAGGGCATTGAGGTAAGTCGGCAATGTCGCTACCAGGGTTTTACCTTCGCCGGTACGCATTTCGGCAATTTTGCCTGCATGCAGCACCATGCCACCTATCATTTGTACGTCAAAATGGCGCATTTCCAGCACGCGGCGACCACCCTCACGCACCACGGCAAAGGCCTCGGGCAAGAGCTTATCCAGCGACTCACCCTTGGCATAGCGTTGCTTGAACTCGTCAGTCTTTGCGCGCAACTGCTCGTCGCTGAGCAACTGCATGGCCGGTTCCAGGTCATTGATGACGCGGACATTGTTGGCATATTGTTTGACCAGCCTATCATTACGGCTACCAAAGACTTTTTTAAACAGCGTGGATAACATGGAGTGACACCGACTTTCCGAGATAACGGAACCTATAGGTTGAGATAAATTAGTAGGTTGACATGAAAATTGTAGGAAGCGTTACTAACCCTGACTTCTTCTTTTAGTTAATGGTGTTACTTTTAACAATTACAACCTGGCATTACAACTTCGCGCTCAAAATATCGCTTTGCAAATACTTGCGCGGATCCAGCGCAGCTCCATTCAAGCGTACTTCAAAATGCAAATGCGCCCCTGTAGAGCGCCCTGTGTTGCCAACTTCGGCGATGAGCTGGCCTTTTTCCACCCGCTCACCCGCTTTAACCAGGAGTTTGGAGGCATGTGCATAACGCGTTTCCAGCCCCGAACCATGGTCTATCTTCACGATTTTACCATAATCGGGGGTTTGCTCAGCAGACATTACAATGCCGCCTGCAGCAGCACGGATAGAGCTACCCACTTCGGCGGTGAAATCCAGCCCCTCATGAAAAGCCATGCGGCCGGAGAAGGGGTCTACCCGCCAGCCATAGCTGGAAGAGTTATAGGCACCTTGCACGGGGTAGCTGGTGGGCAAGGCATTCTTTTGCATGCTCTGCTGTAGCAACATCGCCTCCACCAGACTCAATTTATCGGTGCGACTTTCGATATCTGTAGTAAGTTCGACAATTTTCTGCTGCAATTGCGCCTCGGTCATCCCATAGGGACGAATTTCAGGGCCGCCTTGTCCCGGCGGCAAGCGCTCAGCTTCTACATCCTTGGCTTTCACGCCGGCCAGCTTGGATAAACGCTCACTGATGGCATCCAGCCGTATCACGCGCGCCTGTATCTCACCAAGCTGCAGTGCCAGGGCGTCCAGATGCTCCTGCGCATTGAAAATAGGGAAATGCAGGGCAGACGGCAATATCGATTTCACACCTTGGTGCTTGGACTCCGCCTGTGGCAGAATGATAGCTGCAGTCAGCCCGGCGACAACAGCCACCAGCAACAGCAGCAAAGCAGCTAGTTGTGGCGCAGTCAGCACTCTGGGCTTGGACATGCTATTGGAGACGAAAATAATATTCATGCATACCCTCTATCGGGACCTCTCAGCTTGAAAGGCTTGTAAGCATGCTGCGATTCAGCACACTATTTCGAGATAATCCCGAACTTGCAGCCTTATCCGGCCAAGCGAGCAGTTTGACTGCCTCGCAAAAAATCTGGAACACCATCGCCCCCGACAACCTGAAGCAATACACTCAGGCGGGCAACGTAAAACACAAGCGCCTGACGGTATATGCTGAAAATGGGGCTGTGGCAGCTAAAATTAAATTATTGCTACCTAGCTTATTGACTAAGTTACAAAAGCAAGGGCTCGAAGTTACTTCAATTCGCGTCGAAGTGCAAGTCCAATCTAGCGTGCAAAAACCGGCCAAACACCTGCGCAGCGTCAGTCCACAAGGGGCTTCCAGCTTGCATGAGCTGGCAGAAAAATTAAGCGGTTCCGAACCCGGCTCCAAGCTGGGAGAAGTGCTGGCCCGACTTTCCGGCAGGAGATAAAGCACCATCCTTTTCACCGCAGTAAACCTTAAACCCAACCATTAAGTCACCTCATGGAATTCCTGCTCTATCTTATTGCCGGCGCCTGTGCCGGATTACTGTCCGGCCTTTTTGGTGTTGGCGGCGGCGTCATCATCGTCTCGATATTGGTCTTTATCTTCACGGGGCTAAAGTTCCCAGAAGCTAACATCATGCACCTGGCATTAGGTACTTCCCTCGCCACCATCATTTCCACTTCGACCTTCTCCGCGCTGGCACATCATAAAAATGCCAATGTGGACTGGCCAGCATTCAGGCAGATTGCGCCTGCTGTCGTCATCGGCACCTTGCTTGGCAGTTTGATTGCTGCACAACTGCACAGCCTTTGGCTGAAAGCGATCTTCTCAGTGTTCTTGCTCAGCATCGCCACGCAGCTACTAGTGACTGCCGGCAAACCACGCAAGCCCGGGCATACCCACCAAACACCGGGGCTAGCCCTGAACAGCTGCGCCGGATTGGTCATAGGCATCCTTTCCAGCCTGGTTGGCATCGGTGGTGGCACGCTATCCGTACCGTACCTCAGCTACAGTCACGCGGATATCCGCCGCGCCATCGGCACTTCTGCCGCTATCGGCCTGCCTATCGCCATCGCAGGGACGGCCGGATATATATTCACGGGCCTGATGGCGGAAAAAACCGTCCAAAGTGCGCTTCCAGCACTGAGCATAGGCTATGTTTACCTGCCGGCATTTGCCGGTATTTCCATCGCCAGCATGCTGACGGCATCTTTAGGTACCAGAATCGCGCAACGTTTACCCACTTCTGTACTCAAACGCCTGTTTGCGCTATTACTGTTTATCGTGGGTATCAAAATGCTGTGGGGAATTCTTTGAGTACTGCAATACATCATCCAGACTATGTGATCGAAGTCGATAGCTTGTATAAAAACTTCGACCAGGTTGTCGCCGTCAATAACATGAGCTTCAAAGTCAGGCGCGGCATTACCACGGCGCTACTGGGCGGCAACGGGGCCGGCAAAACCACCACCATCGCCATGCTGCTGGGCCTGCTGTTACCCAGCGCGGGCCGCATCGTGGTGCTGGGCGAAGATATGCTCAAATATCGCTACCGTCTGCTGCATCGCATGAACTTCTCATCGCCTTATGTGGATCTGCCGCAACGACTGACCATACGCCAGAACCTGACGATATACGGACATCTGTATCGCCTGAACGACTTGTCCAAGCGCATTGAGTTATTAGCAGCTGAACTTAACCTGACGGAACTACTGGATAGGCGTTATGGCAAGCTCTCGGCCGGGCAGAAGACGCGCGTGTCGCTGGCGAAATCATTACTGAACGATCCTGAACTATTGCTGCTGGATGAGCCGACTGCCTCGCTGGACCCGGATACTGCAGATTCCATCCGCAGCCACTTACAACGCTACCAGCAGCGCACCGGCGCTACCATCTTGCTGGCTTCGCACAACATGGCCGAGGTCGAGCGCATGTGCGCCGATGTCATCATGCTCAGGCAGGGGCAAGTGGTGGATGCAGGCTCGCCGGACGCGTTAATCGCGCGCTACGGCAGAAACTCCATGGAAGAAGTATTCATAGACATCGCCCGTAACCGTTCCGCAGAGAGCTTCAACGCATGATTGCCGACCGCCAGACACCCACCACCGATATCAATTTCTCCCCACGGCGCATCTACGCCAACGTGCTACGCCACCTGTACCTGATGCGCACCTCCTGGCCGCGCGTGGTGGAGATGGTGTACTGGCCGACGGTGCAGATGATTTTATGGGGATTTATCACCCTTTCGCTCAAGGAAAACAGCAGTTATGTAGCACAAGCCGCTGGCGTACTGATTTCTGCAGTGCTGTTATGGGATGTGCTGTTCCGTGGCCAGCTCGGTATCTCGCTGGTATTCATGGAGGAGATGTGGTCGCGCAACCTGGGCCATCTTTTTGTCAGCCCGCTACGGCCTTACGAGCTGGTGGCTTCCCTCATCCTCATGAGCCTGATCCGCACCATCATCGGCGTAGGTGGTGCAGCACTAGTCGCCATTCCACTATTCCATTACAACATCTTTGACATAGGCTTGCCGCTCATCAGCTTTTTTATCAACCTCATCATCTTCGGCTGGGCCATAGGTCTGACAGTGTCTGGCGTGGTACTGCGTTACGGCCTGGGCGCTGAAAGCGTGGCCTGGGTGGCCGTGTTTGCGCTGCAACCGCTATGCGCCATCTTTTACCCGGTGAGCGTGCTGCCCAGCTGGCTGCAACCCGTGGCCTGGTGCCTGCCCGCCAGCCATGTGTTTGAAGGCATGCGCGAGCTATTGTTTCAGCACACCTTCAACAGCTCCCACCTTTACGCCGCGATGGGGCTGAACGTGATTTTCCTGGCGGGTGGTATCGCTGCATTTCTGGCCTATTTCCGCAAGGCAAGAGAACGTGGCTTGTTGCTGCAGGTGGGCGAGTAGTCATCAGACATTACGCCATATCCCGCAACATTCTTTTTATACCCCAGAAACACCATGTAAACCTTATGGAAAGTTAGCTTTCAAAAGCTTAACAAGCCTACTCTGATGGAATAAACATGGACTTGTGTAGGCGCCGGCAATCAGTAAAACGTTAGCCCATTACTCAAGCCATAGCATCATGGCTACGGCAAAAGCCACAACAGGAGGTTATCAAAATGCTAAAAATTCGTTATCTACTCATTGCGCTGACGATGCTGCTGTCAAGTCAAACAGCTTCTGCTGATGTGCGGGTAAGCATAGGGATCAACCTTCCCGTGTATCCGCAGCTAGTCGTGGTGCCGGGATACCCGGTCTACTACGCACCAAACTTACAAGCAAACTTCTTCTTTTATGATGGCATGTACTGGATCTATCAGGATGACGCCTGGTTCGTGAGCTCCTGGTATAACGGCCCCTGGTCGTTTGTAGAACCGGAGTATGTCCCGGTATTTGTCCTGCGCATCCCCGTGCGCTACTACCGCCAGCCTCCCATCTACTTTTACGGATGGCGCAGGGATGCCCCACCGCGCTGGGGCGACCACTGGGGCCGGGATTGGGAACAGCGTAGAGGCAGTTGGGACAAGTGGAACCGCCACGCCACACCCGCACCTGCCCCGTTACCGGTATACCAGAAGACATATTCAGGTGACCACTACCCCCATGAAGTGGAACAGCAGCATGAGCTTCAACAACAGAAATACCGTTACCAGCCACGTGACCCTGTAGTACAAGAACATTATCAGCAGCAAGGAGAGCTAAGAGCGCCGGGACAACAAAGAGAGTTTCAGCAGGATAAACCGAGGGAGCCCGAAGAACGCGCTTACAAACAACAGGACATACAACGCGCCAACCCCCGAGAGCAGGAGCCGCGCCAACAGGATGAACGAGCCTATCCTAGCTCACAGCACCAAGGCTCACAGCCGCAAGACAGAGGCGGCGAAGACAGGCAGCGGTCAGCGCCATCCGCTCCCCAGCAGCAACGTCCTGAAATGCAGGATCGCGGGCAGCAGTCACAGCCTGGGATGCAACGCGAACAGCAAATGCCCAGGTCGCAAGGCCAACAGGAAAGACAGCAAGGCCGAGATGCCGGACGTGAGCAAAGACAAGGGCAGGGGCAAGAGCGCGGACGGGATCGCAATTAATAGTTATTTAATGGGTGGCCTGGGAGGCGCATGAGGATTGGCTCGCAGAGCCTGCCCTCGAGTGCTTTAATCGAGGGGCAATGGTTGTGAGTACTTTATTGTTAGTGCAGGTTAGGTTCGTTACTTGTCGGGGGTAGCACGACAGCTAATCACTTTCTTTTAACTGCCTGAAAAGAAAGTAATCAAAGAAAACGGCACCCCGATTCCGCTTGTTTCCGAGGATGCAAACTTAAGTCAGGCGGCACTCGAACTCGCCCTAGCGGCTTGCAAACTTCACAAGCCACTGCGGAACTCAAACAGGCGATTGCCGACTACCCCAGACTTAAACTCACAGCCTCGGCGCGTCATAAGGGGAATTAAACCACAGCCCAACGTCATTCCCGCCTACGCGGGAATGACGGCTTTGAAGTTTTGGTCTTGGTTTGCTTTTGAATTACGCTGTTGACTTACAAATCCCCTGCTACCGCGCCGAGCAGCGGAGGCCTCATGGGAGCCTTCGTCAATCACCTGTTTGAGCTCCGCAGCAAGACACGGTTTGTGTGGATTGTCAGGGCGAGTTTGATTGACGCCCATGAGGGTGAGCAGCACAGGGGATTCCGTAGGAACGTGGGAGGGGGTGTCTTTTTGTTTGGGTACTTTATTTTGGACAAGCAAAATAAAGTACCTCGCCTAAAGGCGAAAAGGAATGTTTAATGCGGCGCAATGCCCTTCAGTTATTGCACCCTACACTGGCTGCAGATGATTAAGATCGACTCCCCCAAGTTCCTCCACCAAAACCTTTTCTGTCAGATATCTTGATTGGATGTTGAGACTTAAAAGAACGTCCATATAAATCTTTATATGTAATTGATATTTCAATTTCGGCTCCATATTTAAGCCACTTCTCATTTTGCGGATGACTGCTTACGGATCCCAAGGAAGTTTCAACCTCCTCGCCGTTACGGAGTAACGGAATCTCACTTTCACTAGAAAAACATCCGACTACATGCCTAACCCGACTTTGTGCAGCATCTTGTTCAACTAGCTTCAGCATGTCTGACTCTGCCGCGTGGAGTTGAACCCTCACTGCGGGCCTGTTTCCTGTATTTGCGACCACCAAATTAAATGCTGCCCCCATATCACCTGCGCTGAATTCAGTAACAAATGCGCAAACAACTGGGCGATTCGTCTGCATCCAAAAAAGCCTAGCGAAATATAGAGAGACGAGCGAAACCAAAATAGCCGCAAGAGACAACAACATGTGAATATCCTCAATATGAATCATAAGCCCCTAACAAAAATAAAATCGCTGCTTAATATTTATGTATATCAAGCAGCGACTGATTTAAAGAAAACTGATTTTAAAGAATCGGAATTATCAACAACGCCACGATATTAATAATCTTAATTAACGGATTCACCGCTGGCCCAGCGGTATCCTTATACGGATCCCCCACTGTATCCCCAGTCACTGCCGCCTTATGTGCTTCCGACCCTTTTCCCCCAAAATGCCCATCCTCAATATACTTCTTGGCGTTATCCCACGCACCGCCACCGGTGGTCATGGAAATGGCCACGAACAAGCCGGTGACGATGGTACCGATCAGCATGCCGCCCAGCGCTTGGCCACCAAGCAAGTAGCCCACCAGTATCGGGGCGAGTACCGGTAACAACGAAGGCACTATCATTTCCTTGATGGCAGATTTGGTGAGCATATCCACCGCCAGCGAGTAATCTGGCTTGGCGGTGCCTTCCATAATGCCGGGAATTTCCTTGAACTGGCGACGCACTTCCACCACCACTGATGCGGCTGCGCGGCCTACTGCTTCCATCGCCATGGCGCCGAACAGGTAGGGAATCATGCCGCCGATAAACAGGCCGATGATGACCATGTGATTGGAAAGATCGAAAGTAGTCGCGCCGCCGTGTTCACTCAGTTTATGGGTGAAGTCTGCAAACAGCACCAACGCAGCCAGGCCTGCAGAACCAATAGCGTAGCCCTTGGTGACCGCTTTGGTAGTGTTACCTACGGCATCCAGCGGGTCGGTGATATTGCGAATTTCAGGTGGCAATTTTGCCATCTCGGCGATGCCACCAGCGTTATCGGTAATGGGGCCATAGGCATCCAGCGCTACGATAATGCCTGCCATGGAGAGCATGGCGGTGGCAGCTACCGCAATGCCGTACAAGCCAGCCAGGTAATGCGCACCCAGTATGCCCAGGCAGATCACCAGCACAGGTGCAGCGGTGGATTTCATGGAGATACCCAGGCCTGCGATCATGTTGGTGGCGTGGCCGGTAGTGCAGGACTGCGCAATGTGCTGCACCGGGCCATATTCGGTCGCGGTGTAGTACTCGGTAATCACTACCATGGCGGCTGTCACTGCCAAGCCTATCAGTGATGCAAGGAAAATGTTCATGAAGCCGATGGCGGTGCCATCATCGAACGCTAACAGGGAATCTGACATCATGGCTTTGGTTACGAAGTAGAAAGCGATGGCTGAGAGGCCGCCAGCGACCATCAGGCCACGATATAACGCATTCATGATCTTGCCGCCGTCCCTGGCTTTGACGAAGTAGGTACTGATAATGGAGGCGATAATAGAGACGCCACCCAGTACCAGGGGGTAAGCCAGCGCATTGGCCGAACCCGGCATCAATAAAGCACCCAGTAACATGGTAGCGATGATGGTCACGGCGTAAGTCTCGAACAGGTCGGCCGCCATACCGGCGCAGTCTCCCACGTTGTCACCTACGTTATCGGCAATCACCGCAGGGTTGCGCGGGTCATCCTCGGGGATGCCGGCTTCTACCTTGCCTACCAGGTCAGCCCCTACATCGGCACCCTTGGTGAAGATGCCGCCACCAAGACGCGCAAAGATCGAAATGAGCGAGCTACCAAAAGCAAAGCCCACCAGCGGCGCGGTATCCACTTCCATCCCCTCTGGGGTGATGCAAACCAGATAGCCGTAATAACCAGCTACGCCCAGCAGACCCAAACCGACCACCAGCATGCCGGTAATGGCGCCGCCCCTAAAGGCGACCTGCAAGGCGGCATTGATACCGCCATGCGCGGCCTGCGCCGTACGCAGGTTGGAGCGCACCGAGATATTCATGCCTATGTACCCAGCCAGGCCGGATAGCAAAGCACCAATGGCAAAGCCTACCGCGGTCAGCGCACCCAATGCCGGCCAGATGACCGCGAACAGGATGACGCCGACGATGGCAATGGTGGTGTATTGTCGGTTGAGATAGGCAGAAGCGCCCTGTTGAATAGCTGCTGCAATTTCACGCATTCGATCATTGCCGGTAGGCTGGGCGAGCACCCATTTGATCGTGACAGCTCCGTAAACCAGCGCGAGGACAGCACACGCCAATGCAAACATAAGACTTTGCGACATCAGATTTCTCCTCCAACTTTTTTCTTATTAGGCTGAGTTCATGAGCCAGCCCGAAAGCCCAACTTCATCACACATAAAGCCGTACAAAAAGCGATTTGAAACATACTGCAAAAATCAGATACTGATAACAGAGGCAAACTGCATGCATCAAGCCACAGGCCAATCTTGGCCTTGCTGTGCTTGAAGCTTAACGTAAATCAGGGGATTACGAAAGCGTCTGCGGCAATTAAGCTGCAGCCCGAATAGGCATAAAAAAACCGCGGCAATCGATAAAGACTGTCGCGGTTTTTTAAATGACTGCCAGAGTGCTGTCTAGCGCAAACCATGCGTCCTAGAAATGCGGTTTATCTTCAGTGTTGTTGTAACGCTCAACGCCAGAAACGATTTCATACTTGGCTTGATCAATGTCTTGCCAGCCATCAATCTTCACCCATTTGCCCTTATCCAGGTCTTTGTAGTGTTCGAAGAAATGCGAGATCATCTTCAAGCGCCACGCAGACACATCTTCATAGGTTTTGAAGTGGGAATACAGGCCACAAACCTTATCCACAGGCACAGCCAGCACCTTGGCATCCGGGCCGGCTTCATCCGTCATCATCAGCACGCCCAACGGACGGCAACGGACTACCACACCTGGAATCAGCGGCACCGGTGTCAGCACCAGCACGTCTACAGGGTCTCCATCTTCAGACAGGGTGTGGGGAATATAGCCATAGTTACATGGGTACTGCATGGCTGTGCCCATGAAACGGTCTACGAAAATCGCGCCGCTTTCCTTGTCTACTTCGTACTTAACAGGGTCGCCCTGCATGGGGATTTCAATAATGACGTTGAAATCATTGGGAATATCTTTGCCGGTAGGCACATTCATTAAAGCCACAATAGATCCTTACTTAATAAAAATTGAGAAAAATGACAAAAATTCAAGGACACAAAATTCCAGGCTAATCCAGCTTTTTAAAGCTCAAGGTGTCTGGATCATAAATAGACATCACACCGGTTTCGATATCAAAATACCAGCCGTGCAATGTCAGCGTACCGTCATCCACACGCGACTTGATAAAAGGGAAAGTCGCCAGATTTTCCAGCGAAACAATAATCCCGGCCAGTTCGCAGGCGCAGGCCACTTCAGTCTCTGACGCATTTGGATGCTCAGCCAGTACGCGCTCATGGGCACGACTGGCGATACTCATCCACGGGCGCACAAACTCGCCATCAAGGCCTGCCGGCACACCTTGGGCCAGAGCCTTGATGCCACCACATTGCCTGTGTCCCATGACCATAATATGACGCACATTCAATCCGCATACGCCAAACTCCAATGCCGCGCTCACACCGTGATAACCGCCGCCTTTTTCATAGGGTGGCACCAGATTGGCCACATTACGTACCACAAACAGGTCGCCAGGCTTGGCATCCATGACGATGGCCGGATCCACGCGAGAATCCGAGCAGGCAATAATCATGGTGCTGGGACTCTGGCCCTGGCTAAGCTCTGCAAACAAGGGCTCATCGCCGACAAAATAGTTATCGTGAAAGCGCTGGTAACCTGCTACAAATTGATCGATATTACTCATACGTTGCTGTCTCTTTTCATCTCTTCTCTACATTGCTGGATGACTTCATCAGGAATCAATTTTAACGCCAGATACACCAGGCCAGGCACAATGATCAAATCATCCAGCTGGCCGATGATGGGGATAAAATCCGGTATTAAATCAAATGGCATCAGCACATAACCAATGGCCAATGCCAGCAGCCACTTGGCCATTCTCGGTGTATCCGGATGGCGCAATACCAGCCGATATACCTGGAACTCCGCTTTTAACGTTTGAGCGATCTGCTTGAGTTTTTGCTTCACTGATAATGGGCTTGTTTATATACCTGGCAGCTAGTCACTACAAACTCAGCGTTTTGCCGGTGAGTTTCTCGTAGGCTTCACGATATTTCTCGCCAGTCCTGACAGCCACTTCCGGCGGCAATTCCGGCCCGGGTGCTACTTTGTTCCAGCCGGAGGCTTCCAGCCAGTCGCGCACATATTGCTTGTCGAAGCTAGGCGGGTTTTTGCCGACCACGTACTGGTCTGCAGGCCAGAAACGCGATGAGTCGGGCGTGAGCACCTCATCAATCACATACAGTTCGCCCGCTGCATCCAGGCCAAATTCGAACTTGGTATCGGCAATGATAATGCCGCGAGTGAGTGCGTACTCGGCAGCCTCTTTATACAACTGGATGCTCACCTTGGCGACTTTTTCAGCGAGCTCTTTACCCAGCAGCTGCGCGCATTTTTTCAGGGTGATATTTTCATCATGGTCGCCCACATCGGCCTTGCTGGAGGGTGTGAAGATAGGCGCAGGCAATGGCGACGCCTCTTGCAGGCCAGCAGGCAGGCTGATGCCGCAGACGGTGCCACTGGCTTTATATTCTTTCCAGCCGGAGCCTGCCAGGTAACCACGCACAATCGCCTCTATCGGCAAGGGCTTGAGTTTTTTTACCACCAGCGCACGCTTGCCCAATTGTGCTTTTTCGGCCGGATCTGACACCAGTGAATCCGGATTAATGCCCGTCAGGTGGTTAGGCACCACATGCTTGAGTTTTTCAAACCAGAAATTGGCAATCTCCGTCAGGATGGCACCCTTGCCTGGAATAGGCGTAGGCAGAATCACGTCGAATGCCGACAGACGATCCGTGGCGATCAGTAACATGGTGTCGGCATCAATATCATAAATATCACGTACCTTACCTTGATGAATCAGCGGCAGGCTTTTAATGCTCGTTTGAGTGAGAGGGGTAGTCAAGACTATATCCTAAACAATTATTTAGACTGTAAATCTGTGCCATCGGTATATGGAAAACGCACATGACCGAAGCGCACGATGAGTATCGCCATGGCAATGAGGAAAATGGAACCCGAAAGGGCAAACATCTTCCATGCATCAATTTCGGCGATATCCAGTACCAGATAACGCGCCAAGGCGATAATGCCGATATACAGCGGATACCTGACCGGCAGGTTGCCAGAGCCAAGGTAGTGGTTGAGCATGGACATGACTTCGAGGTACAGGAACAGCAGCAGCAAATCGCCCACGGATATCGCACGTGCTTGCCAGATATGATAAATCGCCTGAAACACGGCAAAGATAGTGGCACCGGCGATGATGATCAGCACAAACTGTTCAACTACTCCGAGGCCACGCTGTGTATATTTGCTGAATCTGTTTGGTGTCATGTCTATCCCTAGTGCATAAGCTGCAATTTGCATTATACCTCATAGGGATAGTCTCTAAAAACTGGCTACAGCTTGCGCGAGCAATGCAGCAACGACTTCTTAATCGTTAACTTTTCCGATGTTCCCCTACCTTAACAATTTTGAGTGTATTGGTGCTGCCAGCGTTGCCTATTGGCTCACCTATGGTAATCAGTATCAGGTCATCCAGCTGCGCACCACCCTGCCGAATAAGCTCATCTTCGGTATAAGCCAGAATCTCATCGCGGTCATGCGAAGTGATCTCCATCGGGCATGGATACACGCCACGGTAAAGCTTGAGTCGGCGCCTGGTCGCACTTTCCGGGGAGAGCGCATAAATGGGCACGCTGGTATTGGAGCGCGAAATCCACAATGCCGCACTACCAGACTGCGTTAATGCCGCAATCGCCTTGATATTCAAGTGCTGTGCGGTATAGACAGCGGCCATGGCAGATCGGAAGAGCGTCGTG
>JBAZTJ010000003.1:0-52368 GCA_041662005.1 Candidatus Methylopumilus sp. | reverse complement strand
AGCAATAACAATATTGCGATCATCTGCGCGGCAGTTTTAACCTTGCCAATAAACGCGACTGCCACATTAGAACCCTCGCCCAGCCCGGCCATCCATTCACGCAATGCGCTGATGGCAATCTCACGACCGATGATAATAAATGCCACTAACGCCCCGACACGATCGAACTCCACCAGCATGACGAGCGCAGCTGCCACCATCAACTTATCGGCCACCGGGTCAAGAAATGCACCAAAGGCAGAAGTCTGATTCAGGGCACGCGCCAGATAGCCATCCAGCCAATCAGTAAACGCCGCCAGCGCAAATACTGCTGTTGCCAGCATATTGACCAGATGACCAGGAATCATGGTATTTGGCGCGTAAAAAATACCCACGAAAACCGGGATCAGCATGATCCGCAGCATGGTGAGACTATTGGGCACATTCCACATTATTTAATGTAACTCCTGATATATTTTTTCAGCCAGCGCCTGGCTGATTCCTTCAACTTGCGTTAATTCGTCCACACTGGCATTTTTTACGCCTTCCAGCCCACCAAAACGTACCAGCAGGCTTTTACGCCGTTTCGCACCTATGCCACTGATATCTTCCAGCGATGAGTGCATACGCGCTTTACCGCGTCGTGCCCGATGGCCGGTGATGGCGAACCGGTGTGCTTCATCGCGTATCTGCTGCAACAGGTGCAATCCCGGGTTATCTTTCATGAGGCCAACCGGCGTATCACGATCCGGGAAGAACATCTGCTCCAGCCCCGGCCTGCGCTCTTCACCTTTGGCTATGCCTACCAGAAGAATATCAGGTAAGCCTACTTCATGCATGACTTCAACGGCAATCCCCAACTGACCTTTGCCGCCATCGATAAACACCAGATCCGGCAGCTTGCCCTCGCCTGCCGCCACTTTTTTGTAGCGGCGCGTCAGGGCATCGCGCATCGCGGCATAGTCATCGCCGGGAGTAATGCCGGTGATATTGTAGCGGCGATATTCAGAGTTCTGCATGTCGCCTTTATCAAACACTACGCACGAGGCCACGGTAGCCTCACCCATGGTGTGGCTGATATCGAAACACTCTATACGCTCTACGCTATCGCCCAGGCCAAGCGCCTCGCGCAAAGCGATCAACCGTCCCTTCTGGTTGGCGGATTGCGCAGCACGCTGCTGTAGCGCGAGCTCCGCATTGGTTTCCGCCATTTTGAGCCATACGCGCTTATCGCCTGTGGCATTGGTATTAATACGCACCTTGCGCCCCGCCTGCTCGCTGAAAACTTCTTCCAGCGCTGCGGTTTCAATGGGCACGCCGACGATAATCAGCGGCGGCATGTTCTGGGCCACATAATGTTGCTCAAGAAATGCCTCCATGGTGGTTTCCAGCTCATAGCCATCGGCATTTTTGGGGAAGAAGCTTTTATCGCCGAGATGTCGTCCGCCACGGATCATCACCAGGTTTACGCAATGCTGGCCCGCCACTTCCACGCACGCGATGACATCAGCATCACTTACGTTAAAGTCGCTCACGAACTGTTTGGCCTGTACTTGTCGCAGGCTTTGCATGCGGTCGCGATAGACGGCCGCCATTTCAAACTCCTGGCTCTCCGCCGCCTGCATCATTTTCCCACTGAGTTCATCCATCACCTGCTTTTCGCGGCCCTGCAAGAACATGGTGGCATGACTTACATCGTGACGGTAATCCTCTTCGGAAATATAGCCTACGCAAGGCGCAGTGCAGCGCTCGATCTGGTACAACAGGCAGGGGCGTGAGCGATTGGCAAATACCGTGTTTTCACAGGTGCGCAGGCGAAATACCTTTTGCAGCAACTGTATGCTCTCGCGAACCGCCACCGAATTGGGGAAAGGGCCGAAGTAACTGGCGCCCTTGCGCTGCGTGCCGCGATGAAATGCCAAGCGCGGGAACTCATCAGCAGTCAACGCAATGTAGGGGTAAGACTTATCATCACGGAACAGCACGTTGTAGCGCGGCATCATGCTCTTGATCAGGTTGTTCTCAAGCAGCAGAGCCTCCGCCTCTGAGTGCGTTACCGTGGTTTCGATACGCACAATGTTGGAAACCATCATGCGCGTGCGCGGGCTGGGCAGGTTTTTGTTGAAGTAAGACGACACGCGCTTCTTCAGATCCTTGGCCTTGCCAACGTAGATCACCTCATCTGTGGCGTTGATCATGCGATAAACGCCGGGCAGATTCGGCAATGATTTCAGTATGGGTTTGGGGTCAAACATGTGCGCCTATTCGTCCAGTAGCTTTCCTGCTATTGCCCAGTCCTCGTACTCCACCTCGTCAAAGGTAATGTAGGTGTAGTTTGCCGGCTTATGTGCCACGCGTTGCATGGTCTCGGTGACCTCTTTGGCAATTTCTGCTTTTTGCTCGCGTGACAGCGGCCCTGCGTGTTTGATATTGATGTAAGGCATTTAAATCTCCTTTCCAGTTTAGATATCAGTTGGATATACGTGTAGCGGATGCAACCGTATTTGACCTACGGCATCCTGATTTGAATATTGGTCCGATTACAGCAATTATTATAGTCATTCCGGGAGGACATCACAGCCATGGTTCACAGCTAGTGCGCAGGATGGGATGTCAGCGCGCAGCTATGTTCATCGCCGTTGTGTCCATCCCATACTTCCGGTTGCAAAGTCACGTGGTCTATATCAAAACGCTCATGCAGCATGCTGCGCAGATTGACCAGAACCTCATGCCAATTGTCCATATCGTGCATGGCAACGTGGGCAGAAAGTGCAGTAACTTCAGATGATAGCGCCCATATATGGACGCTGTGGACGCCCTCTACTTGCGGCATTTCAGACATAGCCTTGGTGACAACTGCGATATCAAGATGCAGCGGTACGCCTTCCATCAGCACATGCAGCACTTCGCGCAGCAGACGCATGGTAGAAACCAGAATCAACGCTGAGATGAATAATGACAGGATAGGATCTATCGGCATCCATCCCGTGAAATAGATCACAGCGCCTGCCGCCAGGGCGGCTACCGAACCCAGCATATCGCCGATCACATGCAGCAATGCAGCCCGGCTGTTGATACTGTGCTGATGTTGATGCAACTGCCTGGCCACGACGATATTCACCACTAGCCCCAGCAAGGCGATCAGCATCACCTCCGCCCCTTGTACCGATTGTGGGGTTTGCAGCCGCTGTATGGCCTCATACACGATAGTTGCCACCACCAATAGCATGACCAGCCCATTCACCATGGCCACGATGACTTCGGCACGCATCAGACCAAAGCTATGTTTATGTGATGCCGGCTTGCGGGCTATCCAGGCGCCCAGCCAGGCCAGGCCCAGCGCCGCCACATCGGAAAACATGTGCCCGGCATCACCCAGCAAAGCCAGTGAGCCGGTATACCAGCCGCCGATCGCTTCGACCAGGGCAAAAGCTGCCGTGAGCAGTAAAGGCCAGAGTAACGAAGCCCCCGACTGTGGATGGGAGTGGTCATGTGAATGCGAGTGGTCGTGGCTGTGAGAATGGTCGTGATGGTCGTTTTTCATAGTTCACAATGCTAGCAGGCCCACTCCCAAAAGCACAATAAAAAAACGGACAGTGAATTTCTTCAGTGTCCGTTGCTTGCTATTAAAGTAGCTCAAGGAATCATGGTGCAGGCTGCTTGCGCTTAGTCCGCATCTCGCGCATTTTTTCATGCATCTTCTGTTTTTCAGCTTCATCAATAAAACCATCACCATTGGCATCCATGCGCTTGAAAGTAGACTCCATTCTTTTTTCATGCGAAGCACGAAATTCGTCGTAGCTTATTTTTCCATCCTGGTTGGTATCGGCTTTGAGATCATGAGCCGGGTGGGCACTATCGGGCGTGGTATCTTCGGCAAAGGCATGTCCGGCAGTTAACATCGCAAGCATAATGAATAAACCGGTCATTTTATTCTGTTGCATATAAACACTCCTCGGGTTTCAGCCACATGGCTGGTAAGTTAAACGGCACTCGACCGATATGGTTGACTGCCTAATTTTGGCAGTGCCTGTATCCAAGGCATGCCTAACGACTATAATGCTACATTCAGCATAAAAGGAACATCATCATGCGAAACAAACTCCTGATCGTATCTCTCCTGTTTACCAGCCTGCACGCATTTGCGGCAGAGAAAGTTGTCGCGATCAATGCTATCAACGACTCTGGCGTCGGAAAAATCATAGGCGTGATTACTTTTACCGACAGCGATAAAGGCCTGATCATCAAGCCTGACCTGGCGGAATTGACACCCGGCCCGCATGGTTTTCATATCCATGAGAAACCTAGCTGCGCGGCGGGCGAAAAAGACGGCAAGGTGGTCGCAGGCATTGGTGCTGGCGGCCACTTTGACCCAAGCAAGAGCGGCAAGCATGAAGGCCCTGCAGGCCAGGGTCACCGCGGTGACTTGCCTGCACTGGAAGTTGCTGCCGACAACGGCGCAGAAAAACCACTACTCGCACCACACTTGAAACTTGCCGACATCGTAGGGCATGCCATCATCATCCATGAAGGTGCCGACAACTACAGCGACACCCCCAAACCCCTGGGCGGCGGCGGTGGACGTGTAGCCTGCGGCATCATTGAATAAATAATCGTCAACAATACTAACAACTGGGTGAAGGAAACCTGAATAGTGCTCAGTTATCGCCATGCCTTTCACGCCGGCAATCATGCCGACGTGCTGAAACATTTTGTGCTGATGCAGGTGCTTGCCTACACCGCACAAAAAGATAAACCTTACTGGTATATCGACACCCATGCCGGTGCCGGAAAATACGCGCTGGATAGTAACTATGCCTTGCAGAACTCCGAATTCAGCAGCGGTATTGGCCGCCTGCTGGATGGTGATGACATGCCATCGGCGCTATCTGCCTTTGTTGCACTGGTCAAAAGCCTGAATCCACCAGGCCAGCTCAAAAACTACCCAGGCTCCCCTGTCGTGGCAGAAGCGCTAATGCGGGACAGTGACCGCATGCGCTTATTCGAGCTGCACCCCAGCGACAGCAAGTTATTGCGACAGACTTTCCTGCGTGCAGGCCGTAAAGTAATGATAGAAGGTGAGGATGGCTTTGCAGGGATCAAGGCGCTGTTACCCCCTCCCCCGCGTCGAGCTGTGGTGCTGATAGACCCGCCCTACGAGGAAAAAGTGGATTACCAGCGGGTGGTGGACTGCATCAAGGACAGCATGGCGCGTTTTGCCACTGGCACTTATATTGTGTGGTATCCGTTATTGCAGCGGCCAGAACCACTGCAGATGATCACCAAGCTCAAGCAGCTTAATCTGGCTAACTGGCTGCATGTCAGCCTTACCGTGCAGACACCTGCGCTGGAAGGTTATGGCATGCACGGCAGCGGATTGTTTATTGTAAACCCGCCGTGGACATTACCAAAAACGCTTGAAGAGACGCTTCCTTACCTGAAGGAAAAGCTGGGACAGGACGATGCTAGCAAGTTCACGCTGGAATGGAACATTAACTAGGCAGGCTTAAAAAACCTTGACCACCAGGCTATCCGCTTCTGCAGCGCCTGGCAGCAGATTAAAACTGTGTGTCGCTACCGTACGCCCTGACTCGGTTTCCACACTGACGCGCCATGCGCCAGGCCACAGGCTTTCTTTGTAGGTATAGCCGCGAAACCCGCCATCGCGCCCCCCGGTCAGATCAAACCCTATACGCTCAGTGCTTACCCAACCTTTTTTCTGATCATAGTATTGCCAGTGATGGTACAAGCGTGCTTTCAGGCCGCTAGGTGCGAATATGGAAGAAACGCAGTAGATCCGCTGATCTGCGGGCAAATGCAGGTCATCATGCAATAACCCCCACAATGCCTGCCAGGAGTCTTTCTCATAGGTGAGCAGGTATTGGTCGGAGGTTTTTTCCAGTGCCACCCCCATTTTCATTTCCCGCTTTACCAGTGGCACCGGCGGTATCACATCCAGCGGATACGCGACAGCCAGGGTGGCAGCAATCAACCATACCGGGCCTATCCTGCCGGGCCGACCAGGAGTGATTTGACGCAGCATCACTGTCACCCAGACACCAGCGAACGTACTGATATAAAACCAGGCAAAATGCACACTGCCTACCAGAAAAGGCAATACAAAATTCATCAGCAGAATGGTGCATAAGCCGAACAGTGTCCAGGTCAGCGTGAAACGACGGTACTTGTCATGAATAAACTCATTGGCGATGAGTAATGCGCCAAGCAGCAGTGAATACATCAGCGCTAAAGCATGGTTAGCACTTTTAATGTAAAAAATGAATAGTGCGCTGAACAGGCCACCGAACAAGAACTGCAATAACAGGTAAGGAATCCGCTCAAATTTCCCCGGTACCGCATCCGGGGCTTCCAAGGCCAGCGAGCGGGCATTGCGGTAGCCCAGCCACCACAAGATTATCCCTGCGGCAACCAGATAGGCAGTCAATATCCACAGGTCAGTTGACTTAACCGAACGGCCTATGGTCATGGCATCCCACAGGAATCCGCCAAAAAAGGCGATGGTAGGAAATGCGGCTCGAAAGCTTAAGAACTTAATTGGCATATATCAATCTATCCGGTTGTTGAGTTTGCATAGAAAAAATAAACCACCAATTAAAAATCAGCGTGGTCTTATGCATTTGTTATTATCCAGACTTACTTTCGCATCGCCCGTCCATGCAATACTTGCATGGACTATATATCACTCTATTCTAAATACTTACAGGCAACTCTATGGAAAATAATCAAACCCCGAAACGCATGGCCGCCATGACCACGATTTTATTTGGTAGCCGATGGCTACAATTACCGCTTTATCTCGGCCTGATCGTGGCCCAGTGCGTTTATGTATTTCACTTTATGGTGGAGCTCGTGCACTTGGTGCAAAAAGTGCCGCATCTGGGCGAAGCTGACATTATGCTGATCGTACTAGGATTGATTGACGTCGTGATGATCTCCAACCTGTTGATCATGGTGATAGTCGGCGGTTATGAAACTTTCGTCTCACGCTTGAACTTGGAAGGCCATCCGGATGAACCAGACTGGCTGTCGCATGTGAATGCCAATCTGCTCAAGGTCAAATTGGCCACTGCAATTATCGGAATTTCATCCATCCATCTGCTGAAGTCGTTTATCAATGCCCACAACCTGGATGACAAAGTGCTGATCGCACAAACCGTCATACACATGGCGTTTGTGCTCTCCGCAATCTCGATCGCCTATATTGATAAGCTGATGGCACATTCAGTGGAGAAGCATTGAGCGCGAAGCCCAATGCCGTTGACCTGCAATAACAATTAAACCAATAGCGCTGCAAGCGCCAGCTAGTGTTGACTAGCTGGCCTGTTTGCCATCTTGCTCGGCATAATAAGCACGTACCTCAGCCATATCGAAATCACGCGCCCACTCGATAATCTTGTCTAATGCCGGCGCACCAATTTCACCTACTTGTGCATGTATCCCGGCCTGTTCACGAATGACCAGGATGCCAGGGATCTTTTCCACTTCAAAGTATTCGCCGATCTCCGGGTCGGTTTCAGTATTGACCATGCCAAACGTAATGTCAGGGTTTTTCTCGGCAGCAGCCTTGAACACATCTGTAAACGTCATGCAGGGATCACACCAAGGTGCCCAGAAGTCCACGATCACGAATGGATGGTTGACAATGGTTTCTTTAAAGTTGGCTTTGTTCAGTTCAAGTACGGCCATGATGCAATCCTGTAGTTTGTTGATGCGACATTCTATCAGATGACCGTAGCTTTAATGAAAGTCAGCTTTAAATCACGGCTTGGCCCCAACGGCCTTTGAAGAACAGCTCACCTAGCGGCTTGCGAGTGCGCGGCGCCGTTTCACGATCCAGCACTTCACCGCCCAGGGTTGAAATATCGGCCGGATAACCCACAGATATCATTGCCATCAGGGCGTACTCTTCAGGAATGGCAAAAGTTTCGCGGGTTTTATTCACATCGAACCCGCCCATCTGGTGCGCCACCAACCCCATCGCTGAAGCTTGCAAACAGAGATTCTCGGAGGCGGCACCGGTATCGTACTGGCCCCAGCGGTTGTCTTTGCCGTTGTGGCTGAACAGGCTACCGGCCAGCGCCACTAACAGCACTGATGAATCTTTTACCCATGCCTGGTTACCCGGCACCAGGCAGTCAAATGCCTGCTGCCAGCTCGCAGGATCAGTGTTTTTATCCCAAACGATAAATCGCCAGGGCTGGTCACCAAAGCAGGATGGCGCCCAGCGCGCCGCTTCAAGCAAAGCGATGATCTGCTCCTGGCTGACCGTTTTAGCGGCATCATAGGCACGACCGCTCCAGCGTTCGGCCAGCGTTTTATCAATGGCAACTTGTGTGATTGCAGGTTTCAGCATAGTTTAATTCCCTGTGGGTTTGAATGACGAGTACAGACTGCCAGGCGTTAAGCCTGAAGTGCCGGGTAATCAGTATAGCCAGCTTCGGCTCCACCGTAGAAGGTGTTTGCATCGGCTGCATTGAGCGGTGCATCCTGCCTGAAACGCTCGACCAGATCCGGGTTGGCAATAAAGGGAACGCCATAGGCAATTGCATCGGCATGGCCACTGGCGATGGCCTCATTTCCACGCGCTTTGTCATAACTCAGGTTGGCCATGTAAGGGCTCTTGATGTGCTTACGCAGTTCAACAAAATCAAAAGGGTCAGCCACGCCTCCGCCATGAATACCCCCCTCCACCGCATGCAGATAGGCCAGATTGAACTGGTTGAGTGCATCCGCCACATAATTGAACAGGGCTTGTGGATTGCTATCATTCATGTCATTGAACGGATTAACCGGTGAGATACGAATGCCCACCTTATCACTGCCTGCAGCATCGACTACGGCCTTGGTGACTTCCAGCAACAGACGCGTGCGGTTTTCAAAGCTACCGCCGTAATTGTCAGTTCGTTTATTCGAGCCATCACGCAGAAACTGGTCTAGCAGATAGCCGTTGGCTGCGTGAATCTCTACGCCATCAAAACCGGCAGCCAGTGCACATTTGGTGGCATGCACGTAGTCTTGCACAATGGCTGGCAACTCACTGGCATCCAGCGCACGCGGCTCTACATAATCAGCAAGGCCCTGATAAGTAAACGCCTGCCCGGCTGGCTTGATTGCAGATGGCGCTACTGGCAGCACGCCCTCAGGCAACAGGCTTGGATGAGAAATACGGCCCACATGCCACAGCTGCAATACAATCTTGCCGCCCTTGGCATGCACAGCCTCAGTCACTTTTTTCCAACCCGCTACTTGCGCATCGGTATAAATGCCGGGCAGTGCCGGATAACCATGCGCCATCGGGGAGATAGGTGTGGCTTCGGTCACAATCAACCCAGCACTGGCGCGTTGCTCGTAATAGGTGACATTGATGGCTTGCGGCACACCGCCTTCGCCTGCACGATTCCTGGTGAGGGGGGCCATCACCATACGATTCTTAAGTGAGATGCTGCCTAGTGTGACTGGGGTAAAAAGATCATTCGCCATGCTTGTTCCTTTATTTTTAATGGATATGATTTTACAAATGCAAAATGAGGCTTGAATAAGCGACAAGCGCACAAGCCCCATTCATGGGGAAATCTCCCTTAATTACTTTTGCTTGACGCCTTCAATTAGCAACGTCACTTCAATTTCGTCACCCACTGGGGCGCCAGCCTTGAGTGCCCAACCAAAGCCATAATCAGAGGCTTTTAATGTGGTGCGTGCTTCAATACCGGTTCTTTGGCCGCCCCATGGATCATTGCCAAACCCCAGCACCTTGAACGGGAACGAGATTTCCTTGGTCACGCCATGCATGGTGAAGTTGCCAGTGAGTAGACCTTCGGTAGCGCTCTTGGCAACTACTTTGGTGCTGACAAACTTCATCTCACTGAATTTACCTGCATCCAGATACTCTTCTTTCTGAATGTGTTCATCACGCTTGGCATTATTGGTGCTGATGCTTAGCACGTTGATACGCGCATCCACGCTCGAGTTAGCCAGATTATCCCTGTCGATCAGCACTGTACCTTTGACGTCATTGAAAGTACCAGAAGTTTTTGACACCACATGCCTGACGGCAAAATTGGCAAAGCTGTGTGCCGGGTCAATATTGTAAGTTTCAGTGGCGGCAACGGCAGTACCGTAGTTGATTAATAAGGATGCCGAAGCAACACCCAAGGTAGTGATGATTTTTTTCATATTTAATCCAGTATTTTCTTTTAAGTGTAAGTTGTTGATTATTGAAGTCTAGCGTTATCCGCGTAACTGCTTGGTCACGTTAGCTACGCGCTCGCCCAGATGCTCTGCCGTCAGCAGGTCGCTGGGGATAGGCGTGACATCGGCGCCCTGATCGCTATTGGCTTGCGCCATGGCACCCAAAAAGCTGCCCAGCCGGTTCAAGTCGTTCACGGAGCCGGTACTGCTGTTATTGCCAGGCATCAAGCCCAAGCCCACCCAAATCATGCCGTGCTGCGCGGCAAAGACAGAAAGCTGCATCAGGGTATTGAGCTTATCCCCGCTCTGGCTGCCAGAGGTAGTGAAACCTGCGGCCACCTTGTCTTTCCAGCCCTGGGTGAACCATACCTTGGAGCTCGCATCCATAAACCCTTTGAACTGTGCCGAAGCTGAGCCCATATAAGTAGGACTACCGAATATGATGGCATCGGCACCCGCTAAAAGTTCCCATTGCTGCTGAGCCTCGTCGGTAGTCAGCAGCGATACTTCAACTCCAGCCACTTTTTCTGCACCTGCGGCCACAGCTTTGGCCTGTGCAGCGGTATGGCCGTAACCGCTATGATATACAACCGCTACTTTTGTCATGGTTTACTCCTGAAAAAGGTTAATTTAAAGTTCTTATTACTAAATTCATGGTTTTCTTACTGCATGGTTTACTTACTGCATGGATTTCTTAATGCGGGCTGCCTGCCGCATGCAGGGGGAGATCGAATAACAGTGCCTCTACATTTGCTACGGCCTCAATCTCAACTCGGGTGTCCGCATCAATAACCACGGCATCACCCGCCAGCAATGTTTGCCCATTCACTAGCAGACTGCCTTGGGCCACTTGCAGGTAAAAACTGCGATTAGCTTGTGCCTCATAAACCAGGCGCTTGCCCTGCTCCAAGTATGTCGCCAGCAAGTTGACATCCTGATGAATCTTTAATGAACCATCGCGGCTATCAGGCGATGCAATCAGGCTCCAGCGATTAGTTTTTTCCTGCTGCTCAAAATGTTTTTCTTCATAGCCGGGCGTGAGGTTGCCGGTATCTGGCAGCAACCATATCTGCAACAGGTGCGCAGGCTCGGCATCCGAAGCGTTGAACTCGCTATGCACGATGCCGGTACCTGCCGTCATGCGCTGCACGTCACCGGCCCGAATGATGGAGCCATTACCCAGGCTGTCTTTATGCTGGATTGCACCCCCCAGCATATAGGTGATGATTTCCATGTCACGGTGCGGGTGCATGCCGAAGCCCCGCGCAGGCGCAACGACATCTTCGTTAATCACGCGCAATACGGAAAACCCCATGAACTCAGGGTCGTAGTAGTGTGCGAACGAAAAGGAATGGTAGCTATCCAACCAGCCGTGGTTGGCGTGGCCGCGCTCTTGAGATTTGCGAATGTTGATCATGTTAGCTCCTTTTCTTATCGAGACTGAAAAGTAAATTCAATATTATTGAATATGAAAATGCATATTAAATAATATAGTTAACACTAGATAGCGAATAATTTTGCATATATCATTCAAATAATATGAACTCTAAATTAACGCTGGAAGCCATAGAAGTATTAGATGCGATTGTGCGCAAAGGCAGTTTTGCCGCTGCAGCCGAATCGCTATACCGTGTGCCTTCTGCCATCACCTATACCATCCGCCGCCTAGAAGAAGATCTGGGCATCCAGCTGTTTGACCGCAGCGGCCATCGCGCAGAGCTTACAGAAGCCGGTGCCGAGCTATTGCGCGAGGGTCGGCATTTGCTACATGCGGCTGAAGAGCTGGAATCACGCGTTAAGCGTGTAGCCACGGGAGTGGAAACAGACCTGGCCATCGCCGTCAGCGACTTGTTCCGCGTAGATGCGATCTACCCCATCTTGCAGGAATTTTATACACAGGGATTCGGCACGCGTATCCGCCTGCTCACCGAGGTGTATGGCGGTAGCTGGGATGCGCTGGTAACCGGGCGTGCCGACATCTCCATAGGCGCACCCGGTGAGGGGCCCTCAGGTGGCGGCTATACGACCAAGCTCATCGGCACACTGGAATTTGTGTTTGCCGTCGCGCCGCACCACCCGCTTGCCAGCTTGCCGGAACCGCTGCTGAATGCGGACATACAAAAATATCGCTCCATCTCCGCTGCAGACACCTCACGTAACTTGCCACCGCGCACCTCGGGCATCCTGATCGGCCAGGATGTACTCAGTGTGCCTGATATGGACTGCAAACTCAGGGCCCAGATCCGGGGGCTTGGGGTTGGCTACCTGCCGATAACCCTGGCGCAAAAATATGGATCCCGCGGTGAGCTGGTAATCAAGCAGGTAGAAGAGCCCAAACCGCAAGGGCCGACATTTCTGGCCTGGCGCAGCAGCGGCGGCAAGGCGCAAACCTGGCTAATCAAGCAGCTGGAAAAACTAACACTGGAACAACTCATGATGTAATGCCAGAATCTGCCACAAGCCCTGACACTCACACCAGCAACTCAAGGATAAAACAATGCAAAAACTAGATATCCCAAGCGAACTTCATGCAGTTAACCGTTATGCTGTGAGCGCCATGGTGTGGCTCAATGGTTTTGCCCACATCATCATCGGCCTGGCGCTTGCCACGGCCGTTATCATGTTTACCTGGCTGTTTTTCCAGGACGTACGCGCCGCCGCCAGTGCACATAACCTGGTGCATGGTTTCCTCAATGCGCTCGGCACGCTGATGTTGCTGTGGTCCATTTCAGCGCTGATCACAGCTGAGATCCGCTACCTGCGCGGCAGCCAGCTTGAAGTTGAAGCATTTATCGAAGTCGCCATGATCGTGGTGCTGCGTAAACTCATCGTCATGCCGGTAGAAGAAACCACGCCGCTGGCGGCAGATGTCGGCATGTGGGTTGCCGCCGGCCTGATGCTCGGCATTATGTATGCGCTGGTTCGTTGGTCGCAGAAAAATCACAGTACGCAATAAGGGGCCAAGATTTAAGCCTCCTCACGATTTAAGGCACCCGTAGTCACCCATATATTCACTTTCGAAAACGCTCATCGCCATGCAGAAAATCACACAGTACATCATCGCGGCCACCAGCCAGATCATCCTTGGCAAGGATCAGCAGGTCAGGCTGGCACTGGCTTGTATATTGGCTCGTGGCCACCTGTTGATTGAGGATTTACCGGGCATGGGCAAGACCACCCTCGCCCACACTCTGGCCCAGGTACTGGGTTTGCAATTCAACCGCGTGCAATTCACCAGCGACCTGTTGCCGGCTGATATTCTCGGCGTATCGGTGTATGACCGGAATAGCGCCATGTTCAAGTTTCACCCCGGGCCGGTCTTCACCAATGTACTGCTGGCCGATGAAGTCAACCGCGCCACGCCGAAAACGCAAAGCGCCTTGCTGGAAGTAATGGAAGAAGGCCAGGTCACGCTGGAAGGCGAAACCCGCAAACTACCGCAGCCTTTCTTCGTTATCGCCACGCAAAACCCCACCCACCAGATCGGCACATTCCAGTTACCAGAATCACAACTAGATCGTTTTCTCATGCGCATCCAGCTGGGTTATCCGGATGCCAACTCAGAGCGAGACTTGCTCAAAAACAATGGTGGACGCCGAGCAGTCGCCAGCCTGGAGCCTTGCATCAACGGCGCCGAGCTTTTGGCGTTGCAACAGGCCGTAGACAACATACATATTTCAGATGCCCTGCTCGACTACCTGCAAGCCTTGCTCAACTACACCCGCACCTCCTCACGCTACGCTGCCGGCTTATCGCCACGTGCCGGCCTGGCGCTCAAGCAATGCGCACAGGCCTGGGCCATGATGGATGGCCGTGACTTTGCTTTGCCGGAAGATGTACAAGCCGTGCTGCCAGGCGTGGCCGGACATCGATTGCAGCTGGTGAGTGGCATGGAAAGCATAGGCGATACCGCTACCCACCTGCTTAATGCTGTTGCAATCCCTTAAGCAAGGACCCATCAGACAAGATGGCTAAAGCGTTCAATCAACTGGACTGGAAGCAATGGCTGAGGGTCGCACAACCCGACCAAGCCCCTGCGGTACTCAGCCGCCGCCACATCTACATATTGCCCACGCGTTATGGCTGGCTGTTTCTGGTGGTCTTGCTGAGCATGTTGCTGGGCTCCATCAATTACACGCTGAGCCTGGGCTTCGTGCTCACTTTCCTGCTGGCTGGTATGGGCAATATGGCCATGCTGCACAGCTGGCGCAACCTGGCGCATTTAAGTGTTGAAGGCGTGCGTGCAGAGCCTGTGTTTGCGGGTGAGGATGCAGTTTTTGAGATACGCGTCACCGATAGTAAACCGCGGGCGCGTTATGCCATTGCTGCCCACCTGGAACAACAGTCCAGGCAAAAAAATAAACAGCCGCTTGAACCTGTTTATGCAGACATCACTGCTGCAGGCCAGGTATCGTTAAAACTCAAACTGCCCGCAAAGAAACGCGGCTGGCTTGAAGCCGGACGCATCACACTTTTCACTGAGTTCCCGCTAAGCCTGTTCCACGTATGGGCGTATGTCAGCCTCGGCAACCAGAACCATCGCTGCCTGGTGTACCCGCACCCGGCGCTGTCAGGCCTGCCCTTGCCAGCATCCGCTGAGCAAGGTGCGGCTGGGGCACTCGATGTCAAAAGTGGTGATGATGATTTTGCCGGGCATAGAACCTACCAGTATGGTGACTCCCCGCGCCGCGTGGACTGGAAAGCCTCTTCGCGCGAGCAAGGCTTGCTCACCAAGCAGTTTCAGGGTGAGGCACAAAGTACGCTATGGCTGGACTGGGCACTGACTCCAGGTAACGATGCTGAGCAACGCATACGCCAGCTTACGCGCTGGGTGGTGGATGCCAACACCGACCGGCAAAGTTATGGGCTGCGCCTACCCAAGCTGGAAATAGCCCCCGGCACTGGTGAAGGCCATTATCGGCAATGCCTGCAGGCATTGGCATTACTGGAAATCTGATGGCTAGTTACCTCAACCCGGCAAAAACCGGCATGGTCGACCTGTACTGGCTGCTGGGCTCGCTAGCCCTGGTCATGGCGCTGCATGTCTCGCACCTGGAAATTTGGGTGTCGCTGTTTATGGCTGCCTTCGGAGCCTGGCGTTACCTTATCGAAAAAAATGGCTGGCAGTTGCCGAAGCTAATCATCTTGATGCCGCTCACGCTGTTGGCCGGGCTCGGTATCATGCTGACCTACAAAGGCCTGTTCGGGCGCGATGCCAGTGTGGCGCTGCTGGCTATTATGTTGTCGCTCAAGCTGATGGAAACCAGAAAACCGCGCGACTATATCCTGCTGGTATTTGCAGGCTACTTTCTCACCATTACGGCTTTCCTGTTCAACCAGTCACTGGTGGTAGGCGCCTTTATCCTGCTGCCTGTCATCTGCCTGACTGCCACGCTGATCGGCGTCAGCCATCCCAATGGTGACCTCGGCTGGCGCTTCCAGGCCAGGCTGGCTGGCAGCCTGCTGGCACAGGGCGCTCCCATCATGCTTGCCTTGTTCTTCCTGTTTCCCCGCATACCCGGCCCGCTGTGGGGAGTGCCGCAAGATGCCTACAAGAGCATGAGCGGGCTTTCAGACTCCATGCAGCCCGGCAACATCAGCCAGCTCAGCCTCTCTTCCGCCATTGCCTTTCGTGTCCAGTTTAAGGATGCCATTCCTAAAAACAACCAGCTCTACTGGCGCGGGCCTGTACTTTGGCATTACGACGGACGCAGCTGGACCATGCGTAGCCAGGCACAAACACAGCAGCAGTCTTTGCAACTACAGGGCCAAGCCACGAACTACACCGTGACACTGGAACCCCACAACCGTAACTGGCTGCTGATGCTGGACTTGCCCAACTCCATTCCCGCAGAAACTCTACTGACCAGTGATTTGCAAGTGCTTTCACGTGACCCGGTACGCACCCGCATCCGCTATGCGGGTAGTTCACACCTCAACTATATCTTTGCAGCGGATCTGGCTAGCCGTGACCGTGAGCTTGCACTGCAACTGAATGATGATGAAAACCCGCGTACCTTCTCTTTAGCGAAGCAGTGGGTTGATGCGGGTAAAACCCCGGAGCAAATCGTACAAACCGCGCTGACCATGTTCCGCGAGCAGCCTTTTGCCTACACCTTGCGTCCACCATTGCTATCCACCATCAGCCCGGTTGATGATTTTCTGTTCAATACCAAACGCGGCTTTTGCGAGCACTATGCCAGCAGCTTCGTCTTTCTCATGCGCGCGGCTGGTGTGCCTGCACGCGTTGCCACCGGCTATCAGGGTGGCGAGGTCAACCCGGTTGGCAACTACCTGATCGTGCGCCAATCGGATGCCCATGCCTGGGCAGAAGTCTGGCTGCAAGGCCGTGGCTGGGTACGCGTAGACCCCACTGCCGCTGTCTCGCCGGAGCGCGTAGAATCCGGCATGGATGCAGCATTGCCGGAAAGTGATGTGTTACCGCTGATGTCACGCCGGGATTTCCCGCTACTGCGCAAGCTCTACCTGAATTGGGATGCAGTGAATAACAGCTGGAACCAGTATGTGCTGGGCTATAACCAGCAACGGCAGATGGACCTGCTATCGCGCCTGGCAGGCACGCAGATATCCTGGCAAGACCTGGTAGTGGCAATGATGGTGAGCGTTGGCAGCATAGGCCTGATTTTGAGTTATTTTGTATTACGCGGCACGCGCCTGAAGATAGACCCGCTACAACGCCTGTACATAGAATTTTTGCGCAAGCTGGGAAAAGCCGGCCTCAAGCGCCACAAGCATGAAGGCCCGGTAGATTTCTGCAAACGTGCCGTCAGGCGATTACCAGCCAAGGCCGGGGAGATTACTGAAATTACCAGGGCCTACACCCGCTTGCGTTACGGCAAGCACACCCATGCGGATAGCCTGCAACAATTGCAGCAACTTATCAAAGCTTTTAAAACATGACAGACCTTGAGCACACCATGACTGACCACATGACCGACCAAGAGTATATGCAAATCGCGCTGGAGCTCGCGGCACACGCTGCTAAGGCCGGCGAAGTGCCAGTCGGCGCCATCGTAGTAAAAGACGGTATCATCATCGGCCGCGGCAGCAATGCCCCCATCAGCCTGCACGACCCCAGTGCCCACGCAGAAATGCTCGCCCTGCGCGATGCCGCCAAAACCATAGGCAACTATCGCCTGGTCGGCTGCAGCCTATATGTCACACTGGAGCCCTGCGCCATGTGCAGTGGTGCCATCCAGCACGCACGCATCGCGCGGCTAGTTTACGGTGCAAGCGACCCCAAAACAGGCGCTTGCGGTAGCGTGATTGACTTGATGGCCGAACCCAGGTTGAACCATCATTGCGATATAGCAAGGGGCATACTGGCAGAAGAATGTGGAGCAGAATTGACTAATTTTTTCGCAAGCCGCAGGAATGCAAAAAAAGTTGGCTTATCATAAATTGAAAATAAACCTGATGGCTGCCGTCATGCTAAAGTCAGACGTTATTTCAGGTGTTAAACAGTATTTTTTGACGGGTTCATATTTTAAATTTAGGTCATACTAAAAATAGATAACAACATGATTCTATTATAGATAGACTTTAAAATTAAACACAAAACATCTCATTTTACGCAAAACTAAAGCGTCAAACAGGATGCCCACTTTACGTTAGAGCTATGAAACCAACCACCCTATTAGCCTTAGTTGCCCTCATGTTCGCTGCGAATACATACGCTATGGAAAAATCAAAACACTACGAAAGAAATGTCAAAGTTGTGCAAGCCCTAAATGATGCCGGCTCTGATTTCAAGAAATTGCACAACATAGAGCACCACTTGTACTGTTACACAGAATTAGACTTTAATCTTGTGATCTCTCTAGGCAAGCAAAGTGGTTACTCGGTTGCCAACGAAGGAAAACTCAAAGATGATAAAAGTGTTTTTTGGGCACTCGATCTAATAAAAAAATCAACGCCTGATATCGCTTCCGTCGAGAAGCAGTCTATCGAGATCGAACGTATCGCTGAGAAAGCAAATGCAGATTATGACGGCTGGGGAACTGAAGTTGGAAAATAGCTCTAACCCGGCAGTCAAGCGGGACTGCGCAAAAGCGCGCAGCCTCTTACTTTTACGTTGGGCATCATAAATGGGATATTTAATCACATCACATGTAACTCGTACCTCACCAGACATAACACGTCTAAAGATGCTTCCCTCAAGCATGGCTTGGGACGTGTATCGTAACGATGACGCATCGGTCTGGTACATGGACACTTACAAGGCGGAACGGAAGCAAGAATGGCCATTTACATCAATGGCTCCGATAAAGGACTTTCCACTTGAGCTTCCAGACGAACTTGTTGCTTTAACGAGAGTTTATGCGACATTAAAGAATAAAAACAACTTTAAGCGAGGCTTCGTTAACATCAATCTTTTCATAAGCAAAACACTACAACAACAGGTTTGTAGTTTTTGTTCCGATGACGATGGTCTTGATTTTGTATGTATTTCACAAAATGGAGTATTGCAACGTTTAAGGTGTGAATGTGACGATATTGAAATCACCTACGAAAACAGAAGCGTGACTATACAACCACTTCAGCCAGAGGTAGACGATAATAACTTGACAGACCTCAGTCAACTTCACGATCCAGATGCTGGAATTTCAGTAATGGAGCGAAACAAAGCACAATCGCCTCACCTACATCCTCTAGCTAGCTTAGAATTGACAGCATTTCTCGGCACTACAACTGCTCCGCTTGGTTTAGGCAGTTTTGATGGTCTTGCCACCGCTCCATTCAAAGTTGCATCTAGTAAGAGTTCAGCGATTGATGCACTTCCATCAACCAATGTAAAACCATGGTGGAAATTCTGGGGGTAGTTATCATACGAAGCCTAACCCATCATTCAAGCGGGACTGTGGACTTGCCCTAAAAAAGTAGACACATCAATCTAACCAAACGAAAAGTCCATGGAACTAGCTAAAATATTCGCACTGTTTGTGCTGACCGCACTTGCCGAAATTGTCGGTTGCTATCTGCCGTACCTTTGGCTCAAGCAAGGCGGGTCTGTCTGGCTGCTTATCCCGGCGGCATTCAGCCTTGCACTGTTCGCATGGCTGCTATCGCTGCACCCTAGTGCGGCCGGGCGTGTGTATGCGGCTTATGGCGGTGTTTATATCAGCGTGGCGATTATCTGGCTGTGGGTAGTGGATTCCATCAAGCCTACGCTCACCGACTGGGTTGGCGTTTCGGTTTGCCTGTTGGGTATGGCGATTATCATGCTGGGGGCCAGGCATGCTTAAGTCAGTCGCAAAACCCTGTTGCATCAATCATCCGTCAAGGTTACTCCAGCCATGCAGGCAAAATACCCTCATCTTCTGCTGATTTTGTCAGTGGTCTTGGTGGCCTTGCTTGCGCTATCCGGCGTGTATGCCTATGACCGCCCAACCTGGCTGCTAGAGGTGCTGCCGGTGATGATCGCCTTGCCGATTATGTGGGCAAGCTATCGCCGCTTTCCACTCACTACCCTGCTGGCTATTTGCATACTCCTGCACGCGTTAGTACTGATTATCGGCGGCACATATACCTATGCGCGGGTGCCTTTCGGCTTTCAGCTTGCCGATTTTTTCGAGCTTAGCCGTAACCCTTATGACAAGATCGGTCATTTCTTTCAGGGTTTTGTGCCGGCACTGGTAGCCCGTGAGATATTGATTCGAGGCCAGTATGTACGCGGCAAGCGCATGCTGGCTTTTGTCGTGATTTGCATCGCCATGGCGATCAGCGCTTGTTATGAGCTTATTGAGTGGTGTGTTGCCATTGCCATCGGGCAGGATGCCAATGCTTTTTTAGGCTCACAAGGTGACCCATGGGATACGCAGTCTGATATGTTTCTGGCCCTGATCGGCGCTACCCTTGCCTTGCTTGTGTTTTCACGCCTGCATGATCGCCAGATAAAAAATCTAGCGACACACCACTGACATTCGGCCAGTTCTTTCAGGCCTCTGTAGTGACAGAAAAGTACGGCAATGTAATCTCCACCACCAAACCACCCTTGGCACGGTTTCTGGCAATGATCGTCCCGCCGTGGGCTTCCACCACTTGTTTAGCGATTGCCAGGCCAACCCCGTGACCATCACCATTATTGGCGGTACTGCCACGCACAAACGGCTGAAAAATGGACTCCAGCTCGCCTGGCGGCACGCCAGGACCCTGGTCGGCGATACTTAAATGCATGAGTTTTGCTGCACGGTCCTGGCTTACCTCCAGACGGATGTCGCCATCCGGCGGACTGTATTTGAGGGCGTTGCGCACGATATTCTCGATGGCACGGTGCAACAGGTCAGGCTGCCCCATCACCTCAAAATTCGCACTCGGCTCAAACCAGACCTCGGCATGTTTGGCATCTGCTTCGTACTGCGCATCCTCCACCACGCTGGCCAGTAGCTCGTTCACATCCACTTTCTCTTTCTTGATGTTCACTACGCCTGATTCCAGCCGCGACAGCTCCAATAGCTCACCTACCAGCTTATCCATACGGATGGATTCACGCTCTATACGTTCCAGCGAGGTGGGTATTTTTTCAGGGTTTTGTCGTGCCAGGCCTATCGCCATCTGCAACCTTGCCAATGGCGAACGCAGTTCATGCGATACATGGTGCAGCAGGCGTGTCTGGCCGTGCAGCAAGCTGCCAAGCCTGCCTGCCATGGAATCAAAATCCCGGCCCAGATCAGCCAGCTCATCGCGACGACCACCCATGGCATCACCGATGCGGGTATCTAGCCGGCCACTTGCGGCTTCCTCAAAAGCTTTGCGCAAGCTCTTGATGGGTTTGGAAAAATACCAGGCCAGTAGTGCCGCAAATAGAAAACTGACGAACACCCCTGCCATCATCGGCTTGAAAGGAAACAGGTGAAACGGCCGGGGCTGCGGCGGGCGATCTCCGCGCATTTCGCCATTGGGTGATAACGGTGGTGGTGGAGATTCTGCGTTGCCGCCAGGCTCGTTTCCCGGCCGATCAGGGCCACCTTCCTGTCCACGGCTGAACCCAGGCACAAACAGCAGGTAACTGTGTCCATCACCGGCTTTGATGCGCTTGATATAGCGCTCACCGCCCAGCGACTCAACCATTTCGGTGGCAGCACGTAGCGTCGATTCCGGCAGCGGTCTTTGCAGCAGATCATGGCCGGCCTCATCCACCACATATACCTGAGGTGCACGGCGCTTTTGCCAGTCCTGCAGCAACTTGTGCACGCCCTCCACCCCACCATACTGCAATGTAGCCGCTGCCGCCTCAACTACCGACCTGGCCGGTGGACTAGCCTCAATGCCGGCCAGCTCGTGGTTACGACTGTTGATCCAGATAGTAAGGCCAACCCCGATGACCGCCGTGAGTTGCGCCAGGAAAAAGAAAAAGAAGAACTTCCAGAATAACCTGCCCATATCTGCCAGCTACGCTTGCCCGGCAGACAGGACTAGTTGATACCCCATGCGATACACGGTCTGGATGCAATGATGGCCGTCGGCAAAGCCGCCTAGCTTCTGCCGGATACTACTGAGATGGACGTCTATGCTGCGGTCGAACCTGGCCATGGGCCTGCCCAGTGCTTGCAGTGATAAATCGTTTTTGCTCACCACATGCCCGGCGTGGCGCACCAGCACTTCCAGCAGGTTGAACTCCGTACTGGTCAGATCAAGCGGTGTGCCTGCCCATTCGACACGACGCTGCTCGGGCCACATGGATAATTCACCCACAGATATCTGCACAGGCTGGTTACCGTTGGTGCTGGCCTGGGTACGGCGCAAAATCGCGCGGATACGTGCCACCAGCTCGCGCGGCGTGCAAGGCTTGGGCACATAGTCATCCGCGCCCAGTTCCAGCCCGACGATACGGTCGGCATCGTCCCCCTTGGCTGTCAGCATAATCACCGGGAGCTTGCTGCTGGCCCTGATCCTGCGCAGGGTTTCAATGCCATTGAGTTTAGGCATCATGGTATCCAGCACCACGATATCAAATGGCTCGGAAAATGCGATCATCGCTCCCGCCTCGCCATCATAGGCGACCTCGGTCTCAAAGCCTTCTTGCTCCAGGTATTCCCTGAGCATACCGACCAGCTCAACGTCATCATCAATCAGTAAAACTTTGCTCATTTTTGCTCGCTATTTACGCTGGCGCCCGTCATTGGATAACCAGCTTATTGGTCATCATCATAGCGAGTTCTGCAGCGGCTTAACAACTGTAAATCTGGACATTTACCAATTTTTACAAAGAGATAATGGCTCAACTGATTTTCAATTTTGCGCTCCGGCATGTTGGTTTACCTAGATTTACTTTTGCTTAACGCCAATTTACAGATCACCCGCCCACAATGCAGCCGTCTTGATCGTAAACGTTTTTTTTAGTGGCTACCCGCAATAGAAAGGAAACTGACATGGACACATTAAATAGCAACGAACTCAGCAAAAGAATATGGGGTCAGCTCGACCATCATCAATGGCCGGACGAGCTGGCAAGCATCAAACCCAGCAAGTGGGATGGACTCGATGCCAACCACAAAGGCAAACTGGTACTCGAAAATCTGGGGCAGATTATTTATCAGATCACCTTGCTGAGCAATCAACAGTCAGACCAAGGCTACCTGACCAACAAACCCGTTGTAAAAAAACCGCAACTCAGCCCGCAAGCACAGACCGATTACATGATGCAGGCGAACTATATTTATCCCTAAAAGTACCCATGCATATGGGCGATACAAACAGCTTTACTCTAAAAATTCAACATATAAAGGAAAAATCATGCGAACCATTTCTCACTTTAAAAAAACAATCCTGCTCGGCTGTCTCACCCTGGCATTACCGCTGGCGCTACAGGCGGAGCCCATGATGCGCGGGCAGCACGAAGGCCATGATGAAAAAGTGTCGGCCGGGCAGGCTTGCGGACACCACCATGGCGACTCTCGCCATGCCAGGTTCATGCCGGGCATGCACCACGAGCTGGGCATTCCCCCTTATTTAAGGGATATAGACCTCACCGAAGCGCAACGCGACAAGCTTTTCAGCCTGATGTATGCGCAGATGCCTGCCATGCGCGAACAAGGTAAATTGCGCCATAAAACCATGGCAGAGCTACGTGCACTATCCAGCGCCGAAACCTTTGATGACGGCAAGGCACAACAACTCACTTCACAGCTGGCCAATATTGAAAAAGACATGCTGCTGGCACGGACACGCAACGATGCCAAAATTTTCGCAATACTCACACCAGAGCAACGGCAGAAACTTGAGGATGCCAAGAAGGCAAAAGAAGAAAGGGGCACTGATGAACGCGTGAACTTCAAAAGCAAAAAGATGGGAAACCACCAATCTGCGCCGCGCCTGACCAACTCTTAAGGCTTGCTCGCATGGGTTATTGTATTGCCGCCCTCACAATACCAAGTTTTGTGGGGGCGGTTTTTACGCTACCCAATTTTCAGGCAAAGGCCTCGCATAGCATGCTTAGCAAGGCACCGAACACCGGGATCAGGTCATCCTTGTCAAACGGGCTGTTCTCGTCGGTACCTGCAACCACAAAAGCCACCACCACCTTGTCCAGATCTTCACGATAGTTGTTCCAATGTTCTGCGTCGGCATCCCCTATCAGGTGAAACTTGCGCATACCGGAATCGATCACATCTACCAGCTCTTCTGGCACCAGCTCCGAGAATAAGGACTTGGCAATAATGACGGAATCCTGCTCCAACTCGGGCGTAATTTGTTCCGCCCGCAACGGTAAAGTGAGGTAGGCATAAACCAACAACCCGAATGACTGGTACACACTCAGCATTTCAAAGTTATCGTAACGCTCATCGGCAGGTGAGCGCTGCGCCTGCTTGATCGCCTGGAAAGTCAGGTAGCACGCGAGATAGGTGGCGGCTGCCAATGGATCATAATCCTCCAGATTGGCACTGGGGGCAGCTTCATGATGGCTGCTGCGGGTCTCTGCCAGGCAAAGTGCATGCAGCAGGCTTAGGCGTTTCGAGTATTCCATTTCATTCATTCCAAAAACATTAATAAATTGTCAGGGCAGCTAGTTGATTGCAGGAATGGCTTCCAGCATCTCGTGCACTTCCAGCCAGCGCTCTTCCGCCTGTTCGAGTTGCTGACCAAGTTCCGCCTGCCGTTTTACCAGGGTCTGCAGTTCGGCTTTGCCTGCGGCTTCATACAAACTGCTATCGGCCATACGCTCATCCAGCTGGCTCTTTTCCTGCTGCCATTTGGCCATATTGGCTTCCAGCTGCTCAGACTCTTTTACCAGCGGCCTGCGCTCCAGTATGCGGGCCTGGCGCTCGGCCTTGCTTTGCGCGCGGTCATTTTTCGGTGCTTCCTTATCGACTACTTTCGCCTCTACTGCCTTATCCTTGATGCGTTGTTCTGCCAACCAGTCCTTGTAATCATCCAGGTCACCATCAAAGGTGAGTGCTGCGCCATCGGCTACCAGCACGAATTTGTCGCAACTGGCTCGCAGCATGGCTCTGTCATGCGACACGATGACCACGCCGCCCTGATAATCCTGTAGTGCCAGCGTCAAGGCGTGGCGCATTTCGAGGTCAAGGTGATTGGTAGGCTCATCCAGCAACAGCAGATTGGGGCGGGTCCAGATCAGCAACGCCAGCGCCAGACGCGATTTCTCGCCACCTGAGAATGGACCGCACGGGCTGCTTGCCATATCGCCCCTGAAATCGAAACCGCCCAGGTAGTTACGATGTTCCTGCTCGCGTGTTTGCGGATCAAGCCGCATCATGTGTTGCAACGGAGACTCATCCAGCCGCAATTGCTCTAGCTGGTGTTGGGCAAAGTAGCCTATCTTCAGCTCTTTACCTTCAACACGTTTGCCATGCAAGGGTGCAAGCTCGCCCGCCAGCAGTTTGATCAGCGTTGATTTACCTGCGCCATTACGGCCAAGCAGGCCTAGTCTCTCACCGGGCCGTAAAGTCAGTACGATATCCTTCAATACCGGCTTGTCATTGTATCCGGCACTTACTTCATCCAAAACCAATAATGGATCCGGTGCGCCCTGCATCTCGCGGAAACCGAATCCGAATGGCGAATCAATATGCGCGGCGGAAATCATTTCCATGCGCTCCAGCGCCTTGATGCGGCTCTGCGCCTGGCGCGCCTTAGTGGCCTGTACACGGAAGCGATCGATATAATTTTGCAGGTGGGCGACATTGCGTTGCTGGCGCTCATACATAGCTTGCTGTTGTAGTAATCGCTCTGCACGCTGGCGCTCGAAATCGGAGTAGCCGCCTTTATATAAGGTCAGGCGTTGCTGTTCGATGTGGGCAATATGGTTGACGATGGAATCCAGGAAATCCCTGTCATGGGAAATCAGCACCAGAGTGCCGCGATACTCTTTCAACCAGCCTTCCAGCCAGATCACCGCATCCAGATCCAGGTGATTAGTAGGCTCATCCAGCAACAGCAAATCAGAGCGGCACATCAGTGCCTTTGCCAGATTCAATCGCACCCGCCAGCCGCCGGAAAAATCGGATACCGGCCTGGCCAGGTCTGCGTTACTGAATCCCAGCCCGTGCAACAACTCGGCAGCACGCGCCTTGGCCGAGTAGCCCTCGACCTCACCCAGGCGCGCATGCAGCTCGCCCACCTTTTCGCCTTCGTGTCTGGCCTCGGCATCCGCCAATGCGCGCTCGATGCTGCGCAGCTCGACATCGCCGTCCAGTACGAACTCAATGGCAGCATCCTGCAAGGCCGGGGTTTCCTGCGCCACATGCGCAATCACCCATTGCGGAGGCATATCCAGGTCACCGGATTCAGCATGCAGCTCCCCACGCAGCATGGCAAATATGCTGGACTTGCCCGCACCATTGGCCCCTGTCAAACCAACCTTGTGCCCGGGATGCAGTTGAAATGAAGCGCCTTCGACCAGCACCTTGACGCCACGCGTCAAAGTGAGATTTTTAAATTGAATCAAACCTGCCTCTGAATATGCTGCTGACAACACACTCGGTTGTCAGCCAAAAGTAAACGAATGCGTTATTCTAATGCATTAAAGAAATCTGCATTCAACAAGTAATGTTGCTGCACCAAACAATCAATAAACAATTATCCAGATTAACCAAGCTTTACTTGTGCTAGCGTTGACCAATTAGTGTGTAAAATGAAATACTTTCGTTTGTACACATCTGCGGCTGGTTGATGGCTCAAGGTAAATTCGCCGCGTCCGATTCCGCAGCAATGCGGTTTCGTAATAAAAAATTATGGTCAAAAAGTCACTGCTCTGGATTTACCGTGTCACGCTCGTTGCGCTGTGGCTGAGTATTTTCGTTATCGCCTCCTCCGTATTGGCATTGCGTTACGTTGTCCTGCCCAACATCGACGACTATAAAGATAAAATCGCGCAACAGGTCAGCACCGCTGCCGGGCAGAAAGTCACCATAGGCGATATCAAGGCAAGCTGGCACGGCCTTAACCCGCACTTATCGCTATTCAACGTTGATCTCTATGATGCACAGCAGCGCCCAGCGCTGACATTGGAGCATATTGAAGCTAGCCTGTCCTGGTTGAGCATTCCGCTATTGGAACCACGGTTATCTTCTATCGCCATTTACAATCCGGAACTGACCATACGCCGGGAGGCCGATGGCAGCTTGTTTATCGCCGGTATCGCCATGAGCGGACCGGCGCGGCCTGCTTTCCCCAACTGGCTGCTTAAACAGTCCCGCATTGATGTAATTGATGCCAGCGTACTGTGGCAGGATGACTTACGAAAAGCACCGCCGCTCACGCTCAACAAACTTAACCTGCAAATCATCAACCCGGCATGGGAAACCCTGATTGGGCACCATCGCTTCGGCTTGCGTGCGACCCCTTCTGCCGGCTCATCCTACCCAATAGACTTGCGCGGCAATGTTTATGGCAAGGATGTCGCCAAGCTTAAGGACTGGCACGGTACCATCTTCGCCAGGTTCGAAGGCACTGATATTGCGGCCTGGCGCAACTGGGTCAGCTATCCGTTTGATTTGCGCGAGGGCTTTGGTGCTGCACAATTCTGGCTGGATTTTGCCAAGGGCAAGGCCACCAATGTCATCAGCGATGTTGTGCTGAGTAATGTCAAAACCCGTTTATCAAAAAGCAGCCCGGAAACTACATTGAATAACCTTTCGGGCCGTCTGGAATGGATAAAACATACAGATGGGCAGGAAATACGCGCCAATGGTATCAAGATAGCTTCCCCCAACGGCCTGAATATTAAAAATGGAAAAATCACTTTGCGCGAGCGACTGGTTGCCGGCAAAGAATCAGTAGAGGGCAGTATTAATCTCGATGAGATCAGGCTGGATGCCATCAATACCTTTGCCAGCTACCTGCCAATTCCGCAAAAAAACCTGCAGCAGCTTGCTGACATCTCCCCAGTAGGCAAGCTTAAGGGGCTGGAACTGGAGTGGAAAAGCAACGGGAGCATCCCCAAGGAATACTCAATACGCAGCCAGTTTGTCGGACTGGGGGTAAAAGCTTATGAGCAGTTTCCGGGGTTTAGCAACCTGAGCGGCAATATTGATGCGGATGAAGACAGCGGCACGCTTACCATCAACTCGCAACAGGCTTTCCTGGATTTCGAGAAAGTCATGCGCTGGCCTATTCCTGCAGACAAACTCACCGGGCAGGTGAAGTGGATCAACAGTCACCATACTACTGAAATCCGCGCCAGCAATATCGCCATTGCCAACCCCCATCTTTCAGGCACCATTAACGCCAGTTATATGCTGAATGGCATTAAGGGCGGTTTTCTTGACCTGAATGCCAAGTTTGCCCATGCCAACGCCAAATTTGCCCATTACTACTACCCCAAAATCCTGGGTGAACATACCCTGCACTGGCTGGACACGTCTATCCTGGATGGTCATGGCGAAGATATTAATGTGACCGTCAAGGGCAACCTGGCGGACTTCCCCTACCCGAACAACAAGCTGGGCTTATTCAGGGTGACTGCCAAAATTACGGATGGCATGCTCGACTATGCCCCGGGCTGGCCGAAAATTGACGGCATCAAGCTGAATATGCTGTTTGAAGGTGCGCGCATGGAGCTTAATGCGACCGCCGGCAACCTGCTGGACAACCAGATCATGAAAGCTAAAGTGTCCATTCCCGTGTTGCATACCGAGCAACCTGTGCTGAATATCGTAGGCGAAGTGCAAGGCCCTATCAGCGAAGGCTTGAAATATATCAACACCAGCCCGCTGGTCAGCCTCATGCGCGGCTTTACCGAAGGCCTGCGCACCACGGGGAACGGCAAGCTTGGCCTGGAGCTGCATATCCCGCTACACAATACCGAGGCCACTGCAGTAAAAGGCGTCTATGTTGTTAACAATGCCAGCATGGCCGCCGAGGGTGTGCCTGAACTGACCAAGTTAACCGGCAAACTGGAATTCACTGAATCCATGCTGCGGGCGCAGAACATCAACACCTGGGTCTATGGCGGGCCAGCCCAGTTCAGCCTGCTTACAGGCAAAGACCATGTGATACGCATCAATGCACGTGGCCGCATTACTGACGCCGGACTGAAACAGGCTTTCGGTGCCGGCCTCACTGACCGCATCACCGGTAGCACAGACTGGGCCGGCAATATCAACATATTCGACAAACAGCTCGACCTTGCCATCACCTCCAATCTGGTTGGCCTGGCGTCCAGCCTGCCAGCGCCTTTGAGCAAAGGTTCGCTTGACAGCATGTTGATGCGTTTTGATAAAAAGCAGACCAGCCCTTCACAGGACTACATCACCGTAAGCCTGGGCAACGTGCTGGGTGTCAAACTATTGCGCACCAACCAGCAAGGCATCCTGAAACCGGAGCGTGGAGAAATCGGTATTAATGTAGTGCCTGAATTGCCAGCCCAGGCAGGCATCAATGTACGCGGCAATCTGGACTATCTCGATCTTGATGAATGGCAGAATATATTGGATAAGGCAGGCAATGCTAACGGCAACAGCAGTAAAAGTGGTTTGAATATCGGTAAGATCGACCTGGCCATTAATATGCTGGATGCTTTTGACAGGCGCCTCAATGCCCTCAAGCTGATCGCCAAACCTGTCAGCGACGGCTGGGCGTTCAACCTGCAAAGCCGGGAAATTACAGGGGACGCACAATGGAGTAATCAAAGCATAGGCCAGAGCAATGGCAAGCTAAGTGCAAAACTCAAATCACTGACTATCCCTGCAGCTGCGCCGAATACTGCGGAACTGCGCACCCAGGGCAATTTCAAGCAACAGGCACAGTCCTATCCGGCGCTGGATATCACGGCCGAAAATTTCGAATTTGGCAAAAAGAAATTAGGCCGCCTGGAACTGCAGGCCAGCGAGCAGAATGAAGACTGGAGCATAGAAAAACTGCGCATTATCAACCCGGACAGCACCCTTACCGCCGAGGGCGAGTGGCATAACTGGAAACGCAACCCCAATACCCGCATGACGCTAAGCTGGGATATCAACGACCTGGGCAAGACCCTGGACCGGTTCGGCTATCCCAATACGGTAAAAGGTGGCGATGCGGACCTCACCGGCCAGCTGAAGTGGTCGGGCAGCCCCCACGAATTTGATATTCCGGGACTCAGCGGCAATCTGCAACTGGATGCCCGGCATGGGCAAATCCTCAAGATACAGCCAGGGGTAGGTCGCCTGTTCAGTGTACTGAGCTTGCAGAACCTGCCTCGCCGCCTGACTTTTGATTTCAGGGATGTATTCAGTAGCGGCTTTACCTTCGACAAGATCAGCGCCAGCGTCAAAATTGATCGCGGCGTCATGCGTAGCGATGATTTCAAGATGGAAGGCCCTACGGCACGCGTTGAAATGAAAGGCGAGACTGACCTGCAAAAAGAAACCCAGCACTTGTATGTCAAGGTCACCCCTTACATCAGTGACAGTCTATCCATTGCCGCGCTGGCAGGCGGGCCTGTGGTCGGTGCCGCAGCTTTCGTCGCCCAAAAGTTGTTAAAGGACCCTATCAACAAACTTGCTGCTGATGAATATGAAATCGTCGGCACCTGGGATAACCCGCAAGAGCTTAAATCTGCGGGCAAAAATAAACCAGCTTCGCCAGCGGCAACCCCTCTGGGGAAATAATCACTGGGCCTGAATAGCCCAGTGAAATAGGCAAGCAACAACCTGAGTCACAAAAAAAATCAGGTATGATTATTCATCAAGCAAGAAGAAACCTTCGGAAATCTCACCATGCCAATTAAATCACGCGCAAAACCTGTCAAACCCAGCAAACAAGCCACCACTCCTGGCATAGTCAAAATCGCCGGCATACAGATGGCCTCAGGGCCATACGTCTCTGCCAACCTGAGCGAGGCGGAGCGCCTGATCGAAATTGCAGTGGCTCAGGGAGCGAAACTGGTAGCGCTACCGGAGTACTTTGCCATCATGGGGCTTAAGGAAAAAGACAAAGTAGCCGCGCGGGAGAAAGAAGGCACAGGCCCGATCCAGAAGTTTCTTTCCCGAATTGCAAAAAAGCATCAGATCTGGATTATTGGCGGCTCGGTGCCGCTTGAAAGCACTGTGCCTGACAAGGTACGCAACGCTTGCCTGGTCTATGACGACAAGGGAAGGCAAGTAGCACGTTACGACAAGATACACCTGTTTGGGCTTGACCTTGGTAACGAGCACTACCGTGAAGAAAACACCATAGAGCCGGGCGATCAGGTAGTCGTAGTGTCTACCCCGTTTGGCAAGATAGGCTTGTCCATCTGTTACGACTTGCGCTTCCCCGAGTTATACCGTGCCATGGGGGAAGTCGACCTGATTGTAGTGCCTTCAGCCTTTACCGAAACCACAGGCAAAGCGCACTGGGAAAGCCTCATACGCGCACGAGCCATCGAGAACCTGAGCTATGTACTGGCACCGGCGCAAGGCGGCTATCACCTTTCGGGGCGTGAAACGCATGGTAACAGCATGATAGTCGACCCTTGGGGCGTGATACTGGACAGGTTGCCTAGAGGCTCCGGCGTGGTTGTTTCCACCATGAACACTGGCTACCAGGCCAGTTTGCGCAACAGCCTGCCGGCGCTTAAACATAGAACTATCTTCAAATATTAAGCTCAGTATTTATTAGCACCCATGCCAGCTCCGGTGAAATTAAGCCGAAAATGCAGAAATTACGTAACGGGGCACGACCCCGCTTCTGCTATATTGATTAGCAAGTATCACCCAACGAAAGCTTTGCCATGAAACCAGATAACATACCTTCCAGCTCAAGCCCGGCAACCGGCTCGCACTTTGATACGGCCATCGAAACACTGCTATCGCCATCCAATCTGGATGTCGCTGCGCTGCAGGGCGTGCTCGGCAGCATCATGACGCATAAGGTGGATTATGCAGACCTGTATTTTCAGTACAGCCGATCCGAGAGCTGGGGGTTGGAAGAAGGCCAGGTAAAGTCCGGTAACTTCAGCATAGACCAGGGGGTGGGCGTACGTGCCGTGAGCGGGGAAAAAACCGCTTTCGCCTACTCCGATGATATCAACCTGCCTGCGTTACAGCAGGCAGCCGATGTAACGCGTGCCATCGCCGCACTGGGTGAAGAAAAATCTACGCAAGCGATACAACGCATACAAGCCCCGCAGCTCTATATTCCGCAAGACCCCATCGCCTCACTGAGCGCCGACGCTAAAGTAAAACTACTGGAACGCCTGGAGCTGTTTGCGCGCAAGGCAGATAGCCGCATTACTCAAGTCATGGCTTCCATCGCCGGTGAATATGAAGTGGTCATGGTAGCGCGCCATGATGGTGTGATGGCGGCCGATGTACGTCCGCTAGTCAGGTTATCCATCCAGGTGATTGCTGAGCAGGATGGCCGACGCGAACAAGGTTCAGCTGGTGGTGGTGGCCGTTTCGACTACAGCTACTTCAGCGATGAGGTATTGCAGGACTACGCCACAAAAGCCGTGCACCAGGCCATTACCAATCTCAATGCACGCCCTGCCCCTGCCGGCAGCATGACTGTGGTGTTAGGCTCGGGCTGGCCCGGAATATTGCTGCATGAAGCCATAGGCCACGGCTTGGAAGGCGACTTTAACCGCAAGGGTAGCTCGGCATTTGCCGGCAAGATCGGACAGCGCGTAGCTGCACAAGGCGTTACCGTGGTGGATGACGGCACTATTGCCGACAGACGCGGCTCACTCAATATTGACGATGAAGGTAACCCTACCCAACGCACGGTCCTGATTGAGGACGGCATACTGCGCGGCTATATCCAGGATAGCCTGAATGCCAGGCTCATGGGTATGCCGCTTACCGGCAATGCGCGTCGCGAATCCTATGCACATATCCCCATGCCGCGCATGACCAACACTTACATGCTCAACGGCAATATGCCGCCTGAGGAAATCATCAAGTCGGTGAAAAAAGGCCTGTACGCCGCCAATTTTGGTGGTGGCCAGGTTGATATCACCAGCGGCAAATTCGTGTTCTCAGCAGCTGAGGCCTGGATGATAGAAGACGGCAAGCTTACTTATCCGGTCAAAGGTGCAACCCTGATCGGCAACGGTCCTGACGTGCTGACCAGAGTTTCAATGATAGGTAATGATATGACCCTGGATTCCGGGGTCGGTACCTGCGGAAAAGAAGGGCAAAGCGTGCCTGTAGGCGTCGGCCAGCCAACTTTACGCATAGATGGCTTGACGGTAGGCGGTACGGTTTAATATGATGGTATCGGGGCCAACTCCCCCGACCAATATAGCATTTGCTCAGTAGCATGGAAGTCCCTACATTGAAAGGAACCGAAATGGCCGCACCGAAAGTTGAAACACCCAAAGCCACCGTCGCCAAGACTGCTGCCCCCAAAACTACCACGGCCAAAAAAGCTGCACCTGCCAAGCCAGCAGCAAAACCTGTGGCAACAAAAGCCAAGGCCGCAGCCCCTAAAAAAGCCCCTGCCAAAAAAGTGACAGTGAACCCTGATGAGCGCTACAGGATGGTTGAGGTTGCAGCTTACTTTATCGCGGAGCGCAATGGGTTTAGTAGTGATCCGGCGGATTGCTGGGTAGCGGCTGAAGTAGAAATCAGCAGATTACTAGCTAAAAAGTAGGGTCTACTCTGGTGCGATAGGCCTTCAGGCTTATCGGTCACAAACCTACTAAACAAACCTAACTTAGCCGTTGCAGTGCTGCAACGGCTATAATGCCTCGTTTATTGACTCATTTCGACGGCATCATAATTTCATGCAGTTTTCCATGCAACATCCCTGGCCCATTCCTACACGCGGCCTATCTGAACGCGTTACCCCACAAGCCTCTGGCACCGACAGCCTTGCCCTTGCTGAGCTAGCTTTGCGCCTCAAGGCCAACAAAGCCAAATCACCGCTGGTCATCATCACCTCCAACGCTTTTGAGGCACAGCGCCTGCTGGAGGAAATGCCGTGGTTTGCGCCCGACCTCAGCGTGCACATGCTGCCGGACTGGGAAACCTTACCATATGACCACTTTTCGCCCCACCCCGACCTGATCTCGGAACGCCTGGCCACGCTGTACCAGGTCAGCCAGAACAATTGCGACGTCATTATTGTGCCAGCGGGCACTGCCCTATTACGCTTGCCATCGCAGTCCTACCTCGCAGCCAATACCTTCATGCTGAAAAAGGGCCAGAAGCTGGATCTGGATGCCCTGCGCAAGCAATGTGCAGAAGCCGGCTACCACCATGTGAGTCAGGTCATGAGTCCTGGTGAGTTCAGCGTGCGCGGCGGCCTCGTCGATTTGTTTCCCATGGGCAGCGCATTGCCCTATCGGCTGGACCTGTTTGATGATGAAATCGAGAGCATCCGTACATTTGATGTCGACACCCAGCGCAGCCTGTACCCGGTAGGTGAAATTCGCCTGTTGCCGGCACGCGAATTTCCACTGGATGAAACCGGCATCTCTCGCTTCCGCCAGAATTTCCGCGAAACCTTTGAGGGCGACCCATCGCGCAGCCGCATCTACAAGGATGTAAGCAAGGGCATTGCCAGCGGTGGTATCGAATGGTACCTGCCGCTGTTTTTCGAGCAAACCGCCACCCTGCTCGACTACCTGCCGGACAATGCCTTGCTGTGCCTGCATGGCAACCTGGATCTGGCCGCACAAAGCTTCTGGCACGAGGCGCAATCGCGCTACCGCTTGCTGGCGCATGACCCTGAGCGCCCTATACTCAAGCCCGAAACCCTGCTGATAAAAACCGATGATTTTTTCAGCCAGACACACCAATATGCACGCATCATCGTCAGTACGGAAAATGTAGCCACAGGCCTGCCGGAACTCGATATAGAGCGCCGCTCCGAACATCCACTGCACAAGCTGCAAAGCTTTATCAACCAGTTTTCCGGACGCATACTGATTGCCGCAGAAAGCCTGGGGCGCCGCGAAACCATATTGCAGTTGCTTAATGAACAAGGCATACGCCCGACCACCTGCGAAACCTGGAGCGACTTTCAAGCCAGTAGTGAATCGTTGATGCTTGGAGTATCGCCACTACACGCAGGAAATGTTAATAATGACATCGCAGTCATTACCGAGGCAGAGCTTTACGCTGCTACCGTACGCCAGCAACGCAGGCGTGACAAAGACCGTGCGCGCAGCACCGAGGGTATGCTCAAGGACCTGTCAGAGCTGCGCGAGAACGACCCGGTAGTACATGAGCAACATGGCGTAGGCCGTTATCGCGGTTTGCTTAATCTGGACTTTGGCGAAGGCGAAACCGAGTTCCTGCTGTTGGAGTATGCAGGCGACGATAAATTGTATGTGCCGGTTTCGCAGCTATTCCTGATTTCGCGCTACTCTGGCGGGCCGCCGGAATCAGCGCCTCTGCACAGGCTGGGTTCCGGCCATTGGGAAAAAGCCAAGAAAAAAGCACTCAAACAGATCCGCGATACCGCAGCAGAACTGCTTAATCTGTATGCACAACGCGCCTCAAGACGTGGCCATGCCTTCAAGCTTAGCCTGCAGGATTACGAAACCTTTGCCGAAGGGTTTCCGTTTGAAGAAACACCGGATCAGTTATCTGCCATTGAAGCCGTCATTAGCGATATGCAGTCAGGCAGGCCCATGGACAGGCTGGTATGTGGCGATGTCGGGTTCGGCAAGACCGAGGTCGCCTTGCGCGCCGCTTTTGTTGCGGTCATGGGCGGACGTCAGGTAGCAGTGCTGGTACCCACCACACTTCTGGCAGAGCAGCACTTCCAGAATTTCAGCGATCGATTCGCCGAATGGCCTATCAAGGTTGCCGAGATATCCCGCTTCCGTACTGCCAAAGAACAAACAGAAGCCCTCAAAGGTCTGGCTGACGGCAGCATAGACATCATCATCGGCACACACCGCCTGATTTCCAAGGATGTGAAATTCAAGAATCTTGGACTGGTCATACTTGATGAAGAGCATCGCTTTGGCGTGCGCCAGAAAGAGCAGCTCAAGGCCATGCGCGCCGAAGTCGATGTGCTCACGCTCACCGCCACGCCGATTCCGCGTACCTTGTCGATGGCCATGGAAGGCTTGCGTGAATTCAGCGTGATCACCACCCCGCCACAGAAACGCCTGGCCATCAAAACCTTTGCCACCGATTACTCCGAAGGCATTATCCGCGAAGCCGCCATGCGCGAATTCAAGCGTGGTGGCCAAGTCTACTTCCTGCATAACGAGGTAGATACCATCCATTCCATGCGTGAGAAGCTGGAACGCATACTGCCTGAAGCGCGCATCAGCATCGCCCACGGCCAGTTACGCGAACGCGAGCTGGAGCATGTGATGCGCGATTTCTACCACCAGCGCTCCAACCTGCTGCTATGCACCACCATTATTGAAACCGGCATCGACGTGCCCACACCCACTACCATCATCATGAACCGCGCCGATATGTTTGGCCTGGCGCAACTGCATCAGTTGCGTGGCCGTGTCGGGCGCTCGCACCACCAGGCTTATGCTTACCTGCTGACCGACCCCAACCGCACCATTACGCCACAGGCACAAAAACGCCTGGATGCAATCCAGTTGCTGGAAGACTTGGGAGCCGGTTTCCACTTGGCCATGCATGACTTGGAAATACGTGGTGCGGGTGAATTGCTGGGTGATTCTCAATCCGGGGAAATGCAGGAAATCGGCTTCCACCTCTATTCTGAAATGCTGTCGCATGCTGTCAAACAACTCAAGGCAGGCAAGGAACCGGATGTATCAGCACCGCTAGGCATCACCACTGAAATCAACCTGCATAGCCCTGCACTGCTCACCAACGATTATTGTCCTGACGTGCATGAGCGCCTGGTGCTGTACAAACGCCTAGCCAATTGCACCAACGATGACGAGCTGGATACAATGCAGGAGGAGCTGATAGACCGTTTTGGCCTGCTGCCAGAGCAAGGCGAGGTACTAGTCGCCAGCCACCGCCTGCGTGTCTCGGCCAAGCCACTTGGTATCGTCAAGATAGATGCCAGCGACAGCGCGATTCAACTCCAATTTAGCCAGCAGACAGAGTTGGACCCGACTAAACTTATCGCACTGCTACAACGTGATCGTCGATGCCGCATGAATGGTCCGGATAAACTGCGTGTAACCGTGCAAATGCCTAACATCCTGGATCGTGCTGATTTTATTAAAATATTACTGAAAGAGTTTTCCTGATACAGACGCTAAGCAACAATAAAATCAGCGCTGGATAGCCCGGTAACTCCTTGCAAAGTAGCAAACTGAACTGGGCCTAATCCAGTATTGCCATTAAAGTCATAGTACAAGCCACCTGTTTGCTGATTGTAAATAATGCGGTCGCTTGTATCTTGTGCCATCGAAAAATTACCGGTGTTAAATGCTTCGTCAGCAAGGCTGCCAGTTGCTAGCTGCTGATATACACCCATGTCCAGATAAATTTTATCGATGCCCACTTCAAAATCAGAAATCACATCAATATTGTTCTGAAAACTGATATAGCTATCAAATACAAATACATCACTACCCGAGCCTCCCCATAATGTATCAAGGCCTTCGCCACCTAGCAGTGAGTCATCCCCAGTTGAACCTGATAGTAGATCATTTCCTGCGTTACCTTTTAGCTGATTATCTGAGGCATTCCCAAGCAATATGTCATTGCTTAAGCCGCCAATGGCATTCTCAATCACTGTGCCGTAGGCGATAGCCAAGTTATCTTCGCCGTTATATCCATACTTGCCAATACTGTTGGCTAGATCATTAGGATTATATCCAAACAGAAAGAATGTTAGATCTATCAAGGAGCCATTTGGAGTTGTGATGCCAAGATTATCGCCCATGCCTATAGATGAAAAATGCCCTTCACGCAAATCAACAATACTGGGCCTTATGAAACCCAACCCACCGTTTGAGACATCTATCGTATCAATACCACCACCATCCCAGATGGTCTGTAAAATAGGCTGGTTGTAACTGAAGGTATAGGTTGTATTTCCCGAATTAAAATCTGTATTTTCCCCGTAGATACTTTGTATTGCAGCAATGTCATAAAGCATTAAAGTTGAGGGTTCGACGGTATAGCTGTAATCCAGAAACGATCCATTCTCAATATATATGTCGCTGTGTTGGGTGGGGTAATAAGACATTACAGTTAAGCTGGTTGTATCCTCAGCTTGCGAGAGATATGGTGGTTCGTCACCTTCCCCATAATTTCCAGGATGCTTCAAACCGAGAGCGTGACCAACCTCATGCACTATGGTCGTGAATATTGCCTCGCCAGGAGCAAGCTCACTCAGAGTAGAACCAATATTATAAATCGAGCTGTTATTCAACCATACATCACCACTTTTTTGATCAAAAAAACCGACACCAGAGAGGTCCGGATAATATGCATAGCCAAGTAGATAGTCATCTGACTGAAACTCGGTTCCAAAACGCAATTGAACAGTTACATCATTTGTATCGCTTGCTTCAACAAAATCAATATTCGTAACACTTGAATATTGCGTTAGCGCAGCTCGAACTGCAGCTTTCTCCCCTAAACTCATTTCCCTGAAGCCAGTATGTGCTGTGTCATAAGTTGGAGCACTCGTCATGAAGCTATAAGTTAATGTTGGAAGCAGCCAGGAAGTACCTGAATCAAGTGCCGCAATAGCTTTTGCAGCAGAAGGTTGATTTTGTATAAGGGATGCAATATTCACTGCTGCACCAGACCCAAATTTTACTAGTTCAATCTCTTGGAGCGTGTCGGCGCCATCAAGGCCTGATATGGTGTAAACGCCATTATCAACAGTGATGTCATAAAAGTCTGCACTGCCGGAGAAAATTGCCGTATCAGTGCCCATCCCGCCTATCAGGCTGTCATTACCTGCGCCGCCATTAAGAATGTCATTACCCGTTCCACCGTTAAGTGTATCGTCTCCTCCAGCACCGCTCAGGTTATTAGCGCCATTATTGCCCTGAATATTATTAGCTAAACTGTTACCGGCTCCATTAATGACTGTTGCGCCGGTTAGTGTGAGGTTTTCGATGTTAGAAGACAACGTATATGTAACGCTGGATTCAACACTATCAAGTCCTTCATCTTCTAGCTCAACGACCATATCGAGCAGGTTGTCCACGACATAGGTATCGTTATCTGCACCCCCTGCCAGCGTATCTGCGCCAGCACCGCCATTTAAAATGTCGTTACCAGCACCACCCTGAATGTTGTTCCGGGAGACATTGCCAACGAGCGAGTTATCAAGATCATTGCCAACTATATTAAAGAGACCCGTGCCTGTGGAGGCAAATGATACATTTTCAATATATGCTAAGTTCGTGTTACCTAAATCAACTAGCTTGGCATTAGTAGCCGATGTGTTGGCATAACCGATCTGCAAAAGATCAGCCACACCTTCATTATCTAGTTCAGTAATATTTAAAAGCTCTGCTTCTTGGTCAAGCACGTAGGTATCGCTACCATCACCGCCTATCAGGGTATCAACTCCTTTTCCACCTGAGATGACATTAGCGCCGTCATTGCCTGTGATTCGGTTATTGAGATCATTACCAGTGAGATTGAGCAGGATACTGCCAGTGTCACTGGCATCCAGATACTCAAGGTTGGCGCCAAGCAGGATCGTGCTGAGGTTGTTTGCACCAGCACCACCATGAAGTTTCAAGGTGTCGGTTCCCTGGCCTGCCAGTTCGGTGACAGTATCTTCCAGTGAGGCAATGATGTTAAGTCCACTGCCGATGGTCTTGAGGTTGACTTCGTATTGATCATCTCCCAGACCACCTTTGAGGATGTCAGCGCCTGCCCCACCCTCCAAGGTATCATTGCCGACACCACCAATGAGTATATTGGCAAGGGTATTGCCAGTGAGGGTGATGCCTCCCGCATAAAGGCTGGCATCGAGGTTCTCACTATTGGCTTCTGCACTGCGGCTAATGCCGTTATAGCTAGCTGTAAGCTTGACGGTGTCTGTGCCTTCGTTCAGCGCTTCTGTGACTGTGTCACTTACGTCATCGATAATGTATATGTCATTACCTAAGCCGCCTGCCATGACATCAGCACCTTCTCCTCCGTCCAAAATGTTGGCAGCACTGTTGCCAGTGATGATGTTCCCGAGAAAATTACCTGTAGCACTGATTGCTACTCCGGCTAATAAAGTAAGGTTTTCAACCTCAGCAGAATCTGCGATGCTATAACTCACTTTAGCCTGAACAGTATCAGTGCCCTGACCCAAACCTTCAAATACCTCATCCAACACTTGATCAACAATGTAAACATCATTACCAGCGCCACCAAACATGGTATCTATGCCAGCGCCGCCATCCAGCGTGTCATTACCGTTATCACCATCCAGCGTATTGGCGGCAGCATTGCCGATGAGAAAATTCGAGAGGGTATTGCCAACCAGTGTAAAAGCTACATTGTTTAAAAGTATGCCGTTCTCTACGCTGGCCTCAAGGTTGTAAGAGTCGTTTGCAGTAGCTATCGTAATTTTTATAGTGTCAACACCATTGCCCCCTGTGGCCGTATCATCGCTGTTATCAACCATGAATATATCATCGCCATCACCACCATCCATACTATCTAGACCCGTGCCGCCATCCAGCAAATCATTACCATCACCTGCAATGATCGTGTCATCCCCGGCTAGGCCACTAATAATATTGGCCGCATTATTTCCTAAAATTCGATTATTAAGCGTGTTGCCATTGATATTAAGCTTGGTCAGGCCAGTCAGGTTGGCATGCAGATTTTCAAGATTAAGTGCTAAAGTAAGGGTGGTAGCATTACTGTGTATAAATTCGCCACGCAACTGAAGCGTATCCCCATCTAAACCAGCAACAGTTGCCTCGATAATACTATCTTGTATGGCAACCCTGGCTGTCGCCATATTAGTGGTGGTCTGAACAATATCAACAAGATAGGTATCATCGCCAAAACCGCCAGCCAGAACATCTAGTCCTGCCCCGCCATCCAGTTCATTATTACCAGCATTACCTGTGATTTTGTTATTAAGTGCGTTGCCAATGCCATTGATATCTTGCTCATCTATCAGGGTCAGGTTCTCAACGTTACTGCCGCCTAATCCATCAGTGTCAAGCAGGCTATAAGTAATAGTGCTTTGGATAGTATCTGCGCCAGCGCCAACAAGCTCTGTGACCACGTCACCTGCACCGTCAACGATATAAGTATCGTCGCCTTGCCCGCCATCAAGGTTGTCTGCACCTTCGCCGCCATCCAGCGTATCGTTACCTGCTGCGCCTACTATGTTGTTAATTCCGATATTGCCAATCAGCATATTGGCAAGCGCATTACCAGTTGCATCAGTATTGTCGATACCGGTCAGGGTGATGTTCTCCAGATTAGCTGCACTCGCTATAGAATATGCAAAGCTTGACCTTACAGTGTCTATACCACCAGCCGCAAGCTCAGTGACCACATCACCGATGTCATCAACGATATAAGTATCATTACCAGCGGCCCCTATCATGACGTCAACACCCGCCCCACCATCTAGGACGTTAGCAGCAGCATTACCAGTCAGCTTATTACCTAAAGAGTTACCTGTCAGGTTGAAAGCTACACTGTTGAGCAACGCTCCATTTTCAACGGCATCCGACAACATATAACTCTCGCCAGCAAGTGCTATCTTCACTTGTATATTGTCGGCATCGCCTTCGCCACTTTGCTCACTTACTGTGTCGTTCAGGTTATCTACTACGTAAGTGTCGTCCCCTAGCCCACCAGTCATTTGGTCAGCGCCTGTGCCGCCATCAATGATATTAGCTTCGTCGTTTCCAGTAAGGTCGTTATCTAGTGAATTACCATTCAGGTTAAGCTTGGTCAAGAATGTCTGCGAAGCATCCAGACTCTCCAGATTTAACCCCAAGGCGATCGTGCTGGCTTTTGTAAGTCCAGCCGAGCCTAACAATGTCACTTTATCTTCATCACCATCATCTGCCAGCTCAACAATACTGTCCTCAATCGCAACCATCAGGCTACCAACAGTTCCGGTCGATTTTAGGCTCACTTGATAATTGTCACTACCACTGCCCCCCTTAAGCACATCGACACCAACACCCCCATCCAGCGTATCGTCGCCTGTGCCGCCAGTTAAGACATTCGCTAATAGATTCCCTTGCAGGGTAATGCCGGCAGCCATTGCACTAGCATCTAGATTTTCGATGCCAACCTCTAAATTACGAGAGCTGCTATTGTAGTTTTCATTGAGTTTTACTGTGTCAATACCACCCGCAGAGGTACCATCTTCAATCACCGAATCAGCAACGTCATCTAATAGATATAAATCATTACCGATTCCGCCAATCAAAATATCGGCACCAACACCCCCATCCACCGTGTCATTGCCCGCATTGCCTGTCAGCGTGTTGCTGGCATCGTTACCGGTCATGTAGTTGGCAGCTGCATTCCCTGTGCCGGTTACAGCAGTACCTGTCAAGATGAGGTTTTCTACATTTCCACCATTGGTTCCAGAGCCATCCGTATCAAGCAGGCTGTAATCTAGGCTGGATAGCACTGTGTCTATGCCGCCTGCAGCTAGCTCGGTAACGATATCGCCAAAATCATCGACGTGGTAACTATCATTACCTGCCCCACCTGCCATGGTGTCAGCTTGTAAGCCGCCATCTATAACATTCGCTGCAGCATTGCCAATGAGTTTATTACTGAGATTATTGCCGGTAAGGTTGAATGCTACGTTATTGAGCAGTATCGCATTCTCTACATTTCCCGCCAGGACATAGCTTTCGTCTTCGTTGCCAGTCGCTATCCAGATCTGGATAGTATCGGCACCTTCATCGAGACCCTCTGTAACAAGGTCATCCACACTATCCACCACATACGTGTCATCCCCCAAGCCTCCAGCGAGATCATCAAGCCCCGCCGCCCCATCCAGAATATTGGCTGCATCATTACCAAAAATACGGTTATCCGCTGCGCTGCCAATAAAATTCAGTAATGTTGCGCCGGTCGCGCTGGCATTAATATTTTCCACATTCGCTACGAGAGTAATAGTTGTAGCCTTTGTTAGATCTAATACCGAGCCAATCAAATTGATTGAGTCATTACCCATATTGGCAGCTTCAATCACGGTATCTTTGAACTTTGCAATTGCAGCAGCACCAGTACCTGATTTAACAATCTCAACCTCATATGTATCATTACCATTGAGGCCTTTGAGTGTGTCAGCAGCAGTGCCACCGCCACCATAGATCAGGTTATTACTATCATTGCCCGTAATTGTGTTAGCGCGTACATTACCAGTAGCACTTACATTGTCATTACCAATTAGAGTTAAGTTTTCTACATTAGGGGCTGAGTCAATCAGCGAGAAACTAATAGTGGAGTTAACAGTATCAGTTCCTCCCGTGCTGCTATTAGCATCCGTCTCTACTACGATGTCGTCTGCATCATCAACGAAGTAGGTATCGCTCCCTGCGCCGCCATTCATTTCGTCGGCACCGATCCCGCCATCAAGAATGTCGTTACCTGCGCCGCCAGTGATGGTGTCATTGCCATCTAGTCCCTCTAGCTTATTGACACCATTGTTGCCGCTGATAGTGTTATTAGCTTCGTTGCCGATAATATTGATAGTTGCGCTGATATTGCTAATACTCACATTATCGATGCCACTGCCTATGATGTAGGTGCCCGAGGCAATTTGCAGAATTACAGCATCATTTGCACCATCACTGTCAGATACAAAGTCACCAACATTGTCGACCAGGTAAGTGTCATCACCTACACCGCCGTACATCGTGTCAAGACCCGCGCCACCATTTAAGGTGTCATTACCTTCACTGCCTATCAGGGTATCTGCGCCAACACCTCCGTCGACAATGTCATTTAAAGCACCTCCTGTAATGCTGTCATCACCTGCTCCCCCGTAAAAGGTATGAGAAGGGTCATAACCTGCGGCTTGCGCTTTGGTGATATCACTTGGGAGCATCACAACATCGTTACCACCTAGTGCGTCGTATTGGGTACCACTGATATAGCTGGCTTGGCTTATGAGATTGAAGTTTATAGTTTCTACGCCATTCGTAAAAAGAGACGACGCGACGGTAGTTCCAATAAAGTCCAAATTAAATAGGTTAATATTCCCAGTCAACTGGATTTTAAAATCGGCATTTCCATCTCCATCTGTATCTGCGAATACAAATGTATTAACGTTAACCTGCTGATACCATAAGCCATTGATGGATGGAGTTGTATTAGTAAACGTTAGATTATTTGCCCCCGAGAATGAGCTTAAATCGATCTTATCAATACCATGAGTGAAATCGGAGATGGTGTCTGTCGCTACTAATGTTGAATCGTGAATACTAAGATACTTGAAGGTGTCTGCTCCTGTTCCTCCATGGAGGGTGTCAGCCCCAGCTCCGCCTTCTAAAATATCATTGCTGGCAGTACCCGTAATATCATCATCTCCACTAGTGGTATAGCGTAATAATCCAAGAGTATCAGCTCTAGAAAGAAAGCCTTGAATCAGCAATGCATCTAACTCAGGGGAAATGTTTTCAACTGTATACTCAACTGCCCCATTATGACTAATTACATACTCAAAAATTCTTCCTTGCGTAATATAGCCATATTGATAACTATATGTTATTGCACCATGAAATGAAGCAGAAAACGCGCCCTGACTTGCCGTCATGTAAGAAAAATAACCCCCTGAAACAAAGTTCGTGGATGTGCTTTGAATGGTATATGGGTTATCCATCCTTGCTGCTTGATTAAATACAATAGTTGCCACTTTTATTTTTCCTCTTCAACACAGGCACTTAAATCATCAAATATCCTGACTTGAAGCCTTCTCCAAATCAGGATATTTATACTGGCTATTTCTAGCATTACTCAGCGCTTATAATAAAAAGTCGCCAGCATCTACACTATTAACACCTGTCAGCGTGATCTGAAAATCGGCAGTGCCGTCACCATTGATATCCCCAAATACTGAGTTGCTACCAGCATCAAACCTTAGCTGACCTGCAACACTGCCGAATGCAGCTGTGCCGATAAAACTGAATGCATCGTTGGTGCCGGTTGTGGATGATATTGCATCCATTGCAGATAAATCGACCAGGTCTAATTGTGCATGACTAAAGTCGGTGATGGTGTCCGCCGCTGAGCCTCTGGGAGACTCGCCAGTGGCGTTGAAAATAAAATGATCTGCGCCATCCCCTCCGCTGAGGGTGTCGGCACCTGTGCCCCCGATCAGCGTATCATTGCCACCTGAGCCATTCAGCTGATCATTACCGGCACCACCATTCAGGATATTTGCATCTACAGTACCGGTAAAAATATCATTGAAATTAGAACCAAGCAGGTTTTCGATTGCAATTAGAGTATCTGTTCCTGCGCCAACTGAATTTTGCGCAACAATAATGCTCAGGCTCACTTTAACGCCACCTGTTGCATCTGAGTAACTTGCTGTATCCAAACCATCTCCACCGTTCAGGATATCGTTACCTATACCACCACTCAACGTGTCATCTCCGCTTGCTCCAATAAGTTGGTCGTTACCGGCACCACCATTGAGCGCATTATTAAATTCGTTGCCGGTTAAAACATCATTGAAGTTGGAGCCAAATAGGTTTTCAATTGAAATTAAAGTATCTGTTCCTGCGCCAACTGTATTTTGGGCAGCACTAATAGCCAGGTTGACCTTAACGCCGGTGGTTGCATCTGCATAACTTGCCCCATCTACCCCATTCCCACCGTCCAGAATGTCGTTGCCAACACTGCCGAACAATATGTCGCTATCATCCCCACCGCTCAATGAGTCGTTACCTGCCCCACCAAACAGCGTGTCGTTGCCCGTACCACCAATCAATGTATCGTTACCGATAGCACCACTAAGGAAGTTTGCACCTGAACTACCTGTCAAGGCATCATCAAAACTTGAGCCAAAAATATTTTCAATGCTGGCAAGGGTATCGCTGCCAGCCCCACCTGTAGCCAGGCCTGTAGCCAAGTTCACTATTACGCCAGTAGCTGCGCCTTCGTAGCTCGCAGTGTCGTTACCTTCTCCGCCATCAAGCGCATCGTCACCCAGACCACCTTTCAATAGATTGGAGCTGGCATTACCAGTCAGCGCGTCATTGAAGTTTGAGCCAATGAGGTTTTCGATGCTGGTCAGCGTATCCGTGCCATCGCCTATCGTATTCTGTGCTATCGCTATGGCGAGACTAACGGTCACTCCAGCCACAGCGGTTTCATAACTTGCTGTATCGTTGCCTGCGCCACCATTCAAAATATTATTGCTACTGTTGCCTTGCAGGATGTCATCAAAGCTAGATCCTGCGATGTTTTCGATGTTGAGCAAGATATCCGTGCCAGAGCCCCCTGTGATTTGTGCCGTGGTTAACCTTAAACTCACTTTCACACCGGCTGTCGCACCCTCATAACTAAGGGTGTCTGTGCCATCGCCGCCATCCAAAGTGTCGTTACCCGAACCGCCATTTAATATGTTGGCATTAGCATCACCAGTCAGCTTGTCGTTAAAATCAGTGCCGGTAAGGTTTTCGATAAATTGCAAAGTGTCTGCGCCGGCACCGCCAGTGGCTTTGCCTGTCACCAGACTCACTGACACACCTGCTGAGGCACCGGCGTAGCTGGCGGTATCTATGCCATCACCACCATCCAGAAAGTCATTGCCCAGACCACCATGCAGAAAATCATTATCCGCCCCGCCAGAAATTGAGTCGTTACCAGATTCACCATACAGGGTATCGTCGCCTGACCCCGCAACAATGGTGTCATTGCCAAATTCACCGCGAATGAAGTTTTTGCCTGCGTTACCAATCAGGGTGTCGTTAAACCGCGAGCCGTAAATATTATTGAAATTGCTTAAGGTATCTTTGCCTGCACCTTTTGTGTCCTGCTCTGCGGTGTTTGAAATATCTACAGTCACAGCTGCCGTAGAATAGTAATAACTCACCATATTGTCGGTGCCAGCACCGCCATTCAGGGTGTCGTCGCCTGTCGCCCCTTCGATCACATCATTATTTATGCCCCCGGTAATGCTGTCATTACCTGCGCCGCCATACAAATAACTATTATTACCAATACCCCCAATAATCGTATCGTTGCCACCGCCTGCATCAATGACAATGCGAAGATTGTTGCCTGTGAGAACATTATTCAGGCTATTGCCAATCAGGTTCCCAATCACCGTATTATTGGCCAGGGTAGCATTTTCAATATTTTTACCCAGCGTATAACTTGTGAAGTTGGAAGTTGTGATGGCAATATTGACAGTATCAACACCACCTGCGGCCAACGCACTGCTCTCGACTACGACATCACTCGCGCTATCAATAAAATAGACATCGTTACCGTCGCCACCGACCATCGAGTCGTTATCAAGCCCGCCATTCAAGGTATCGTCGCCAGCTCCACCATTCAAGGTATCGTTACCGGCACCACCCACTAAAGAGTTATTGCCAGCATTACCGGTAATCTGGTTTTTAGCAGAATTGCCAATGCCATTAATGTTGGCACTGCCCAGCAGGACAAGATTTTCAAGGTTATCGATCAACGTATATGAAGCAATAGTCTTTACGGTATCTGTACCGGCATTAGCTAATTCCAGAATGACATCTTCAGTAACATCATTGAGGTCGTCCAGCATGTAAACATCGTCGCCAGCGCCACCGATCAGGTTGTCTGCACCTGTATCGCCATCCAAGGTGTCATTGCCCAATCCGCCTTCCAGGGCGTCCGCACCTTCATTACCGTTGAGGTTGTCGTTACCTAACCCTCCAATCAGGCTATCGTTACCCTCATTTCCATACAGCACATCATTGCCTGTGCCGCCATCTAGTGTGTTATCAGTGTTATTGCCAATCAGCTGATTATTCAGGGTGTTACCGGTGAGGTTAAGCTTGACATCAACTGCCAATGCCGCTGTGAGGTTCTCTACATTGGCCCCCAGCGTGATGTTGCTGGCGTTGGTGAGGATAGTGCTGCCCAGCAGGCTGATGTCATCTGTGCCTGAGCCGGCCGCTTCGATGACGGTGTCTTCAAGTTGCAGCGCATCGCCACCTGGAGTTGTTACTGTTACCAAATTTACGAAATATAAGTCATTGCCAGTGCCGCCAATGACAGTATCAATGCCTTCTGCACCATAGATGGTGTCATTCCCGGCACCACCATCTATCTTGTTAGCCACACTGTTACCAACAAAATTGTTATTGAGGGTATTGCCCACAATATTAAGTTTGGTGGTATTGGTTGATGAGGAGTCCAACCTTAGCGCTTCGATATTGGCACCTAGAATCAGCGTGCTTGTAGTGGTTAATCCGCTGAAATCAATATCACTTTCTAGATTAATCTCATCAAAACCTTCATTCAGGTTTTCGGTGATAGTGTCTTCAAGCTTTACTGTTGCTGTCGAGCCTGACCCCACTTGTACCAATTTCACAAAGTAGGTGTCATCACCCTTACCGCCTTTCAGCGTATCTAATCCATCGCCACCCGTGAGCTGATTATTGCCGTCGTTGCCGGTGAGGACATTGGCAACACTGCTACCAAATGCATTGATATTCGTGTTACCAGTAAGGGTGAGATTTTCTATGTTGTCGTAGACTGGGAAATCGAGGCTGAGTGTGACACTGGATTGAATGGTATCTATACCTGCATCAACTAGCTCAACTATGGTATCTGTCAGGTCGTCGACGATATAGGTGTCATTGCCTGCACCGCCTTCCAGGCTATCTCCATTGCCACCACCATCCAGCGTATCGTTACCTAAGCCGCCTGTGAGAACGTTAAATGCTGAATTACCAGTGATGTAATTCGCCAGGGCATTGCCGGTGCCATCAATTACGTCTGCGCCCAACAAGGTGAGGTTCTCAACATTGACATTGGTCGTTAGGTCATAGGTAGCTGCAATCTTGATGGTATCAACGCCACCAGCTACACCAGCGGCTTCTACGATCGTATCTGGATCAGCGACATCCAGCATATATACATCGTTACCTGCACCGCCAGCCAGCGTATCAATCCCTGCGCCGCCAGATAATGTGTCATTGCCAGCGCCGCCATCTAGGCTATCGTTATCTTCACCGCCGCTCAGGTTGTCGTTACCCAAACCACCAATCAAGGTATCGTTGCCATCATTACCAAGAATGGTATCGTCGCCGCTGCTGCCATCAATTTTGTTAGCTGCACTATTACCTGTGATGGTGTTGTTTAGCGTATTGCCAGTCAGGTTGAGCAAAGCAGGCCCTGTAAGACTTGCATCAAGATTTTCGAGGTTAGCGCCAAGGGTAATGGTGCTGAACTTGGTAACTCCTGCGCCGCCCCGCAATTCAACCGTGTCATTGCCCTGATTAACCAACTCAGTCACGATGTCCTGCATTGTTCCGACCACATTCTGGTTGGTGCCTGTAAGCGCTAAATCAACCTTGTAGATGTCGCCACCTGCTCCGCCGACTAAGGTATCAATGCCTGCTGCACCATCCAGTACATTATTGCCTGTATTGCCGGTAAGCTTGTTGGCAAGCGCGTTGCCGGTCGCGTTGATCGCATTGGTGCCCGTCAGGGTGAGGTTCTCGATATTGCCGCCATTGTCACCTGCACCATCCGTGTCAGTGAGGTCGTAGCTGACACTCGCTTGAATAGTGTCTGTGCCTTCTGCGGCCAGCTCAGTAATGACATCCGTGGTGCTGTCTACAACATAGGTGTCATTGCCCTTGCCGCCAACCAAAGTATCAAGCCCGGCTCCGCCATCAAGAATATTGGCTGCAATGTTGCCAGTGAGCTGGTTATCAGATGCATTGCCGGTAGCGTTGATGGCGGTAGTGCCAGTCAGTATCAATTTCTCAAGACCGGTGTTCAGGGTGTAAGTGCCTGCAGTGAGTTTGACCATGACGGTATCAATACCGCTACTGTCGGTGATGGTGTCTCCCAGGTTGTCGACATAGTAGGTGTCGTCATTATCACCGCCGTCCATGCTGTCCGCACCTGCTCCACCATCTAGGGTGTCATCGCCAGCTCCACCCATGAGGCTGTTTAATGCAGCATTGCCAGTGAGGTAGTTGGCAGCCGCATTACCAGTCAGATTGAGTTTGGTGCTAGCTGTGCCGCTGGCATCGATGTGTTCCAGTGCACTGAGGTCGCCAGTGAGACTGAGGGTGCTGTAATTGGTGAGCACTGCGCTGCCTCTCAGCTTGAGAGTATCCATACCAGAGATGTCAGTGATGCTATCGGTAAAGGTGTTGACGTTGGCATTCACGCCAGTGCCAGTGACCAGCAGGTCAATCAGGTAGGTGTCGTCGCCAGCGCCACCAATCAAGCTGTCAGTGCCTATGCCGCCATCGAGGGTGTCGTTGCCATTGCCACCATTGAGGGTGTCGTTGCCTTTCCCCCCCACCAGACTGTTATTGCCATCATTACCGGTGAGGTGGTTGTCGAGGTCGTTGCCTGTGCCGTTGATGTTGCTATTGCCAGTGAGGATGAGGTCTTCGAAGTTAAGGCCAAGGCTGCGGGTGACGCTGGACTCGACGGTGTCGACTCCACCACCTTGAACCTGGGTGAGGGTTTCTACAAGACTATCGGTGATCGAGTCAACGATGTAATAATCATTGCCAGCACCGCCATTCATCACATCATTACCCACACCACCATCCAGCGTGTCATCACCAGCACCTGATGTAAGGCTATCGTTGCCAGCTTGACCTGAAACGTTGTCGTTACCCACACCTGCAGCAATGGTGTCGTTGCCGGACAGAATAATTGAATTGTAGAGATCAGCGAGGCTACTGTGTTGTGCGGGGTCGGTATAGCTATCAAGGAGATTAAAGTCTATCGCTATACCGCTGACAGCCAGCTTGTTTCCATTGCTGTCTATCAGACTAAAGCTATTGACTATGCCGCCGGTAATTTCATCTGTATTGACATCAACAGTCATGTTGCCACTTAAGGCAATGGTATATCCACCCATAGTAATGGAAACTGTTTTGATCACAGCACTCACATAGTCAAGATTAGCATTTAACTTGAAAGCACCGGTGTAACTGACTTTGGTGCTGCCATCACTAAATGACATAGCGGTAATGGTGCCGCCAGTATTGAGATTAATATTGCCAGCGTAACTGATTCTTGTGGAGCCACTGGCAAGGGAAAAGCTTGATATCGATATTGCGTTGGCATTGCCGCTTAGAAAGTTAGTGCCAGTCGCCCTTAATGAGTAGAACCCCCACGAGCCGGATATGCTTGTATTGGTTGCACTGTCACCATCAACAAATACAGTCTGGCTATCCAGCGCAACAAGCTCATTATTGAGCGCTTCAAATTGAGTATCTAATGCAGAAAACTTACTCGCCGTTTCAGTGAGGTCGAGTGCAAGGAAATTGGAGTAGGAAATGTTGGCCATTTGGAGCTACTTTATTGTTAATTATAGTTCAGGAAAGTCTGCCTATAGTCTGCAACTTAAGCAATAGCTATTAAGTACTATTCACAACAATGTCATTTAAGTGCTGACAATATATGACACTCCATTAAAAACAGAATTTATCATACACTTGCACCTCTTTAGTTATTACGTCGAAAACAGCCCCTTATGCTAGAAAAACTCATCGCGGTCCTCGCCACGTTCATCATCTCCGTCATCTCCACCATGGGCTATGGCGGCATTGTTTTATTGATGGCGATTGAGTCGGCTTGTATCCCGTTGCCTTCTGAAATCATCATGCCGTTTGCCGGGTTTTTAGTATTCAAGGGCGAACTCGTGCTATGGGCCGTTGCGCTGGCCGGGGCTGTGGGCTGCGTAGTCGGCTCGATACCGGCTTATTATCTCGGCATGTACGGCGGCAGGCCTTTGGTGGAAAAGTACGGTAGATGGGTATTACTGTCTCACCACGATCTGGCGCTGGCAGATCGCTGGTTTGAGAAGCATGGCGATATCCTCATTTTCGTTGGTCGTTTGTTGCCTGCCGTGCGTACTTTTATCGCCTTCCCTGCCGGTATTGCACGCATGCACATGGGCAAGTTCATAGCCTATACCTTTGTGGGTTCACTAATCTGGTGCTGGATACTGGCTTATGCCGGCATGAAAACTGGCGAAAACTGGGAAAGTTTGAAAGTCTATTTCCACCAGTTCCATCATGTGCTGATCGTGGCGGGGGTGATCTTTGTGGTGTGGTATGTGCATCGCCATTTCAAGGCACTCAAGAAAGTGCATCATTTAGATGACTAACAAATCGTAATTTGGTTAATCCAGGATAGCCAGTTTCCCCAGACTCAAGAACAGGATAGCCTTGCTGATCGGCAATCCCTCCTCTGCAAATAGCGTGGCATAACGCGCAAGCTGATCGTGATAACGGTTGGCAATTGCACGCATCGCTTCATTGCTAATATCTGCTGGCAGCGGCATGGACTTGTAATCAATAACCCAGCGCACGCCGTCTTCCACGAAAGTTCGATCGACCACATGGGTGGAAACCAGCTGCTTTTCGGCGCGCGATATGGCCAACTCATAATGACTATTCTCACGCGGTTGCAATGCCCAGCGCCCATCGGTGCTATTCAGCACCTGCGTCAACATAGCCGTCACGCGCTCAGCACCTTGCCGGGCTTCATCCGCAGAGTGGCCCAGCGCAGCAAGCCAGTGTGCCATGGCCGCTGAAAGTGCACATATCCTGGAAACCGGCCATGCGGCCATGCCGTCATGCGCGATCAGCTCCATGTATCGGTGCACCAACGTACCTACATTGGCATCCAGCCTGTTGTTTGGCTGGTCGCTATCATTAGGCTCATTGCT
>JBAZTJ010000002.1:15111-52432 GCA_041662005.1 Candidatus Methylopumilus sp. | reverse complement strand
AGTAATACTTTCTTCATTTTCTCATCCCCTAAATTTTTGTTTTATACGAAATTTACTTACTTGCGGAAGGTGTAATTTACGCTGACTATTTTTGCCTTGCAACCTCAAATTTAAAATTTAATATTAGGTTAATTGTCGAGTATTTTTTCGAGTGCAAATAACTCGGCAATTGTTTCGCGGCGTCTAATCAAGAGGCATTTGTCACCATCCACCATTACTTCAGCAGCTCGCGGGCGAGTATTGTAGTTTGAGCTCATGCTCATGCCGTATGCGCCAGCGGACAGGATAGCCAGCAAGTCACCTTGTGCCAGTGCAAGCGTACGGTCATGTCCCAAAAAGTCCCCACTCTCACAGACGGGGCCAACAATTTCGTAGGTTTGTGTGTCACCCTCACCAGGCTTTACCGCCACGATCTCATGGTAGGCATCATATAAGGCCGGGCGCATCAGGTCGTTCATTGCGGCATCTACAATGGCAAAGCTCTTGGATTCAGTATGCTTAAGGTATTCCACTTTAGTAAGTAAAGCACCGGCATTGCCAACCAAGGCACGTCCCGGCTCGAATATCAGTTTGACTTTGCGGTTTCCCAGCTTATTCAGCATGGCTTCAGCATAAGCGGAAAAATCAGGTGGGGTTTCATCGGAGTAGCAAATACCAATGCCACCACCTACATCGATATGCTGAATTTTGATATCGGCTTGTTCCAGTTGGTCGACCAGCACTAACACACGGTCCAACGCATCCATGAATGGCGATAGCTCAGTCAGCTGTGAACCAATATGGCAGTCCACGCCATGAATGGCAATGTTCGGCATAGCAGCTGCCTGTTGATACAGGCTGAATGCCTCCTCATAAGCCACACCAAATTTATTGTTTTTGAGACCGGTTGAGATATAGGGATGCGTCTTGGCATCAACATTCGGGTTGACCCGCAATGAAACCGGGGCAACTTTACCAAGACTTCCAGCGACCGAATTTAAGCGCTCCAACTCGCTGGCTGACTCCACATTGAAGCAAAAAATGCCGGCATCAAGGGCTGCGCGCATTTCAACTGCTGTCTTACCTACCCCGGAAAACACGATTTTTGATGGATCCCCACCAGCGGCCAAAACACGTGCCAGTTCACCGCCAGAGACAATATCAAAACCGGCGCCGAGTCGAGCAAACAGGTTAAGGATTGCCAGGCTGGGGTTGGCTTTGACAGCAAAGCAGATGAGGTGGTCTATGCCCACATAACCGGCAGAGAATCTTGCAAAAGCAGACTCCAAAGCTTGTTTTGAGTAGACATAACACGGTGTGTCAAACTCAGATGCGATATCGGAAAAGGCAACATTTTCGGCGTGTAATTCGCCATTTTTTAGACTAAAGGGATTCACAGGTTGGACTATCTAAATAAAAAAAGTTGAAACTTAAGGTGCGGGAACAACATCATCCCCGGGCTGCTTTTCTGAGTGTTTTTTGACTTTAGTCTCGGTTTTTCCAGTGTCCTGAGGATATTGCTTCTCAGGAATATACAATGGCCCTTTGATGCCACAAGCGCCCAGCGAAAGGCTGACGACAAAACTTATAATGGCGTAGCGCAAGTCAGGTCTCATAATTCATCCCATTAAGGTATGGATTTATTTTAACATAAGGATTGGCTTTAGCTTAAAACACGTGGCGTTGCAACCGCCCGTAGTTGGAAACCAACCGATTATCGGTTTTTACTCGACCTTGCAAAAGCACTTGTGCATCATTCATAAACCGCGAAAGGGACTATATGCAAAACGATAGAAAGCACTTTATTTTTAATCAATTCAGATCTAAGGGTTTTACGCTTATTGAGCTCATGATTGTTGTGGCGATTATTGGTATTTTGGCTGCTATTGCACTCCCAAGCTATCGAGATTATGTCCTGCGCGGGTATCTGGTAGATGCAACAAGTGCTCTTTCTGCGACACGCGCCCAGATGGAACAATACTTTCAGGATAATCGTACGTATGTAGCTGTTGCCGGATTTCCATCGCCTTGCGCTAATACTTTTACTGCCGGCAAGTTCAGCGTCGCATGTTCAAATGTGACGGCAGTAAGTTATACCGTAACGGCTACTGGTACAGGGCCTGCAGCTGGCTTTACTTTCACTATTAATCAAACTAACGCTCAGGCAACCACAGCCAGCCCATGGAGCACAGGTGCCTGCTGGATCACCAGGAAAGGCGGCACATGCTGAGTTGCCATACGACAGCAAGGCGCGCGCATTCGGCACGAGGCTTTAGCCTGATTGAGCTGATGATTACTGTCTCTCTGGTTGGCATCTTGGCAGCAGTTGCTTTTCCAAATTTCCGCCAATGGATGCAAGATACCAAAACCCGCACAGTGGCAGAGTCGCTGCAAAATGGCATTCGCCTGGCGCAAACAGAAGCCGTCAAGCGGGGGCGGAATATTACATTTTTACTTACGAATGACGCGCCGGCATTGGGGGTCACAGCTTCAACTACCGGTAAAAACTGGGTTGTTGAGTCGATGACGCTAGCAAATGCAACTACTCCTGAGGTTTTCATTCAAGGCGCAACATTAACCGATGTCGCAACTGTAGTCACAACGGCTAGCAGTGCTTCTATCAGGTTTAATTCAATGGGCCGGTTGGTAAGCCCTGCCAACTCGGTTACTTACAGTATTACCAATGCGGGTGGGTCTCGGAGGCTGAACGTGACGGTTTCTATCGCCGGAAAGATACGGATGTGTGATCCCGATAAAACGCTGAGTACATCGAACCCTGATGGATGCTAATGGAGATGCCAAGAATGAATTTATATAAGAACCAGTCCGGGATGTTGTTAATTGAGGTGTTGCTCTCAATACTTATCTTTTCGTTTGGGATTCTTGGGTTAGTTGGTCTGCAGGCGGTGTCGACGCAAAACTCCACCAACTCTGGTGAGCGCACTATTGCAGCAAATCTGGCTAACGATATTGTTTCTCAAATGTGGTTGAGAAAAAGCTCTTTACCCTCAGACGCTAATCTGGCTGGTGACATTACCTTATGGCAAGCGAGAGTTCTTGCCAGTGGCTTGCCGAATGCAGCAGGTACGGTCGTATTGGCTGGGGGGGTTACAACAGTGACAATTACCTGGAAAGCACCTAGTAAAAAGAGTACTGATAGTAGCAATAAATTTGAGACTACCCTGGCTATATGAGGTTGAATTCAATGAACATTGATAAAAATTACCAACTTAAGAGCCAACACGGGATGAGCTTGGTGGAGCTGCTCGTGGCCCTTGTGATTGGCCTGGTAGTTTCATTGGCAATCTATGGTGTACTTACTGCCAGCGAAGGACGTAAACGTACAACAACATCTATTAATGACATTGATAAGGCGGGGACATTTGCGCTATTCCAGTTGGATCAGGTCTTACGTAGCGCTGGCTCTGGCTTGGTTGGCGGCATCACTTCAGGCTCAGGCATACAGGCAGCTAGTTACACCGTAGGGTGCCAAATTAATGCAGCAAACAATGGTACGCAAGTACTCCCGGCGCCAGCAACATTGCCAGCTCCGTTTGACGCGCTGCCAGCGCCTTTGAATGCCAGCCCGATTAACTTCCGGTTGGCTCCTGCCATTATTATGAATGGAGCGGCAGGAGCGGGTGGGGATGTGTTGATGGTCATGTCAGGCAGTGGCGGCTTAGCAGAGACACCTAGCAAATTTTCAGCAGTCCCTACCACTTCAACCTTCAATGTAAAGACAGTCGCTGGCTTTACTGCAGGCGATATAGCTCTAGTAGCAAGAGCGCCCTCTGCTACAGCCATTTCCCCATGTTTAATTGAGCAGGTATCCTCAGCACTGGTACCAACTGCAGGAGCTTCTGTTGTGCCCTTGTCCGGCCAGTATTATCAAGCAACTGTCAATGGGCTAGCACTGAGCAGTTATCCGGTAACTGCCGTAGCTCTAAACTTGGGCAAAGACCCCATATTTAATCTTTTTGCAGTAGGCTCAAACAATACTTTGTTCAAATATGACTTACTCAAGCCGCCCACTGCTGACACAGTTAATGATCCCAATCCCTCTCCATTTGTAGATAGCGTTTTTCAAATGCACGCTCTGTATGGTGTTTATACCACGCCGGGTAACGTCGCCACCTTTGCTTGGGTTGCGCCGACTGGCGCATATTCAGCGGCCAACTTGTTGGCTGGTACCCCTGCAGCAAATGCTGCATTGATGAATATTAAAGCGATAAAAATCGGTTTGGTATTGCGTTCATCTTTGTTAGAAAAGGATACCGTAAGCGCTAATAAAATTACGCTATTTGGGAGCACCGGGGCCACAAAGGTGGAGATTGATTTGACAGCGCTTAATTATCGTTACAGGACTGTTGAAGTCACTGTGCCCTTGCGTAATCCATTGATGTGAACTGAGGTGTGTAATGAATATTAAAACTACAATGAAACTCAGTGTTGTTCATACCATAAAGAGTTCTACAAATCAGTCGGGCATTGTGATGTTGGTGACTTTGATCTCGCTGGTTATTTTGATGTTAGCGAGTGTAGCGCTTGTTCGCTCTACCGATGCCAACTTGCTTATAGCCGGCAATATGGCTTTTAAACGGGATGTGATTAATCAGGCGGAGCGTTCCATACCCACGATTAGGACGCTATTCCAAAGCGGGGCACTTACCAGTTCAACTGTGCGCCAGAGCGACCTGGTAAGCAGTAATTATTATGCCACTATCCAGACGAATAACAGCAAGGGTATTCCCAATGTACTTTTGGCAGTTTCCGATGGTGATGCCAACAATATTATAGATACCAATGCGCAAGTTATAGTGCGCTATGTAATAGACCGCATGTGTTTGTCCACGGGGGCTGTGAGTGCAACTTCATGTTCTTTAAGCCAATCTACTACTGACACAGGGGGGGATGGTTTGCTGGATTCGGAAAAAGCAAAAGGCGCTGATATTCCTATATATCGAATCAGTATTCGAGCTACAGGTCCACGCAATACCGAGGCGTTTTTACAAACAACTTTTAGCTACTAATTTAATAGAACTCGTTAATTAATGAGGCCGCATATGCATACCGAAAATAACTTTAAAAAAACCAAATGTTGGTTGTTGCTTTTGGCATTTTTTGCCAGCACATTTAGTGTGCAGGCAGCCACGCCCCTTGCCGATAAGCCATTGTTTTCTGGTACTGCGGTGCCAGGTAATGTTGCATTGACCTTGTCTGTGGAGTTTCCTACTGCATTGGGAAGTGCGTATTCGGGAGGCAGTGACTATTCGACTGGAACAACCTATTTAGGGTACTTTGATACTGAAAAATGTTATCAATATCATACGGAAGCTGCGGATACTAATCACTACTTTGAACCAGTAGGTGCAGCTGCTTCCCATGTATGCGTTGGCTACTGGAGTGGTAATTTTTTGAACTGGGCATTAACTCAAACCATAGACCCCCTTCGTCAAGCCTTAACAGGTGGTTATCGAAGTGTTGATGTTGATGGATTGACATTGCTAGAAAAAGCCTGGGCATCTGGCCAGGGTGGTACAGTCGTAGATAAAACGATTTCAACGGCAGCACTGGTTACTGGTGCTACGCCATATGGAGCAGCACCATATAATTGGACAGCTTTTAAAATTCGCATTAATGGACATGGCAATACTTTTGTATTTAGTCGTACTGGCAATACCACGACGCCGTCTAGGACAACAGCATTGCCAGAGGTTCCTGATAGTGGCGCGGATGGTAGTTTGGTATATCGCATGTATGCACGTGTACAGGTGTGTAAAAGTGCTGCATTGAAAGAAAGCAATTGTACTGTTTACCCGAACGGAAACTTGAAACCCACGGGTTTGATTCAGAAAAATGCAACCAAATTGAATTTTGCAGCATTTGGTTATCTCAACGATCCAGGTAAGGCACCTGTAACAGTTGACGACAATAGAAATAGGCGTATTGATGGGGGTGTGCTTCGGGCAAGAATGGCGCCCTTGGGACCTATGAAGCCTGTGCCAGGAGCAGCTGATGAGATTAATGCTGCGCCGGAGTGGGATGGTAATACCGGAATTTTTATTGTCAATCCAGACACCACTGCGGCTACGGCTTCTGGTGTAACAAATAGTGGCGTAATAAATTACCTGAATAAATTTGGATTAACGTCTGGTAGTTACAAAAAATTTGACCCAGTCAGTGAGCTTTATTACACAACCATTCGGTATCTAAAACATCAAGGAAATATACCAGCTTATACGAGTATGGCCGAATATAGTGTGGCTGAGAAAGTAGTATTAACTGACGGGTTCCCAGTTATTACTGATTGGGATGACCCTATCAAGTACTCCTGTCAGGCAAACTTCATTATAGGGGTAGGAGATACGAACTCTCATGTCGACGGTAATTTACCTGGCAGTACGACACCGGGAGTACCGTCCGCCGCAATGCCAGCTGAAGTTCTAAACGACACTACGGTTAATGCTAGGGATGCAACCAACAGGGTTGGCGAGCTACAGGGCATTGGCACTATTGGTGGTTATTATACTGGAACTAACAATACTAGGCTTATAGCGGGTCTTGCCTATGACTCTCATACAGTTGATATGAGGCCCGACATAACTGGCAGCCAGACTGTTAGTACCTACTGGTTAGATGTTCTCGAAAGTAATTTTGTAGCTAATAACCAGTACTTTCTTGCTACCAAGTTTGGTGGATTTGATGTGCCAGCTGGATATGATCCGTACTCTGCCGTTGTAACCCCATTAACAACTACACAATGGGATAAAAATGCTGATGGTGATCCGGATAATTATTTTCGGGCAAATAATCCTGGACTGATGATTACCAACTTAGGTAAGGCATTCGACGATATTCTTAAAAAAATAAGTGGGTCATCAAGTGCGTTTGCTGTAATTAGCCCAGATGTGGCCAGTGGCGATGTGAGTTATGCAACCAGCTATACTGTTGAGGGTTGGACTGGCGATGTGATTGGCAGCTCAATCAATGTGACAGGGGATACTGCTACAGCTACTCCAGTATGGAACGCAGTAAGTCGGGTCGAAACCCAGAACTGGGATACTGGACGTTATATTGCTACTGCAAACTGTACAGTACTTGATGCAACAGCCGGCACGCAAACTTGTGTAGGTAAGCCATTTAGATTGGCTGATCTTTCAACTGGTAATTTGTCCAATTTGGTAGCGGCAGATCAACAAAGTATGCTCAACTTTTTACGTGGCGACAGAGGTAATGCCGGGACATTAGGAACAAAGGCATATAGAGATAGAACCAAGATTTTAGGTGATATAGTTAATTCAAAAGTGGCTCCGGTTGGTGCGCCACGCGCAAATTATACGGACGAGTTCAATCCTGGATACTCTGCTTTTAAAGGGGCCAATGCTAGTCGTTTGAAGGTGGCCTATGTTGGTGCTAATGATGGCATGCTGCATGCCTTCAATGGGTCATTAACCGGTGGTAATGAGATATTTTCTTATATTCCCCAGGCATTGTTTGCAGGTCCCAACAATACACCTGCTGATGATGGTTTAGTAGCATTGGCCAAAACTTCGTATGTTCACCACTACTATGTAGATGCTACTCCGATAGTGAGAGACGTGAAATTTGGGGGGGCTTGGCACTCATTACTGGTAGGTGGCTTGGGCAAGGGTGGTAAGGCCTACTATGCGATTGATGTGACTAACCCGGGTAGCCTGAGTAGTGAAGGAAACTTGGCGAGTGCGGTGAAATGGGAGTTCAAGCATAAGCATATGGGATATACGTTTGGCCGTGCGTTGATGGTAAAGACAGCAAAGTATGGCTGGGTAGTGATTTTAACCTCTGGCTATAATAACGATGATGGTAAGGGCTACTTTTTCATTGTTGATCCTGCTACAGGCAATCTATTGGAAAACCCTATTGCTACAGGAGTTGGTTCAACTACAGAAGATGCAGGCTTAGCCCATGCATCAATGTTTGTGCCTGACTCCAGAGACTTCACTGCGGATGCGGTTTATGCAGGGGATTTGTTGGGCAATGTTTGGCGGCTTGATTTGACTGGCACCTCTGGCAACTACTCCGCCCCTACTAAAATTGCAACATTGGCTTCATCCTCAGGGGGCGCGCAACCAGTGACAACGCCTCCGGTTGTAGAGTTTGACCAAAGTACCTCCAAGCGCTTCGTATTTGTTGGCACGGGTCGTTTGCTGGCTGACTCGGATGTGACAAATACACAAGAGCAGACTTTTTATGCCATTAATGATGGTACGCAATCTGCCTTCTTTACTAGCAGCACGGCACCTACCGCTTTCCCCTTTACGAGGGCAAACATGGTAGATAACAACTCTGTTAGTGGACTTAGTTCAACATTGCCTACTGACAAAGCAGGCTGGTATAAAGATCTTGGTCTTGGTGCTAATGGTGTAGGCTATCGTATTAACTCCGATATGCGTAGTAGTGCCGGGGTAATTGTGTTTGTCACCAACTTGACTGGAGGTGATGCCTGTAATCCATCAGGAAGTAACCGGACTTACGCCGTAACCTATGGTACTGGTAAATCTGTACTTTCATCTGGTGGTTCGGCAGTAGGGTTTGTGTCAGGCTCTGGGCTTGGCACTTCTAGTACTATTTACAATACAGCTCCGTACGATGGTGCAGGTAAAATCGTGATATGTAATGATAGCGGTGTCTGTGTTACCTACAATATAGATCCTACTGGCGTGAGTGGATTTAAACAACTCAACTGGCGCGAGCTGCCGAATGCGAATTAGGTAGGTTTGAGCTGTTTTCTTGGAGAATCAGGAAGATAGCTCTAGTCCATATGCGGTTATTACAAGCGTTGTTAATTTCTGCGGCAATTCATATTGCCGCAGTTTTTTTAATCAGTGATTTCGTATGGATTAAGCAACCAGAGCAATTTCCCAATAAAAAATGGGCATTTTATGTGTCTCTCAAGTCTGCAGAGAAGCAGTCTGTGTCTGCGGAGAGTTTTCCTGCGTTAATAAATCGGTCAAGAACTCCACAACTCGATCTGGATAACCTAAGGCGCAACAACTCTAAGGATAATACCAGTGCGGCACGCAAGTCGGTGTCTACCGAACAAGAACTTCACGATGCCTTCGATGGATACTATTCAACTACTGATGTGGAAATAAAAGCACTACCCGTTAGTAATCTGGATATTTCCATGTTTAATGGGCAGTTTGTATCAGGCCTGTCAGTCAAAATGCGTTTGTATATTAATGCATTTGGGAGTGTGGTAAAGATCGAGCGCCTTGAGAGCCTTGAGCAAGACAGGCCGATGGCAGAGCGCCTTGAAGAGTTGTTGTACTCATTGACCTTTTTGCCGGCAAGAAAAGACGGCTTGCCAGTTGACTCATACCAGGATGTTGAGCTGAGCTTTTAAGTTGTTAACTTTGCTCAGGCTTTAGATGGTTTTTTATGAGTAATCCTGAAACGACACCGTTAACGACCCCAAACACTAATGCTGCACTCGCAAACACCGGAATTAAATAGGCAATTCCAGTGTGCGGAATCAGAAGCAATCGAACTATGATGAGTTGGCCCATGATGTGCGAAAATGCGGCAAGTATGCTTAGCGAGATGGGGCTAAAATAATTTCGCGGCAGATTGGTTGCCAGAGCGAGTGTGGTCAAGCTTAGCAATGCACCGCACAGACTCAACATAAATGTGGGCGATAAAAAATTCCCTAACATAAAGCTACCGGCAAATACTCTGAGCAGGCTGACCCAGGCTGCTGTCGCGAAATCAAATCTATACAGCACATAGAGTGTAACGATGTTGGCAATGCCGGGCTTAACCCCGGGCAGCGGTGAAGGCACAACCGACTCGATCAGGTGCAGGCCGATAGCCACTGCTGTTAGCTTAGCTATGCGGTGATCGTCCGTCGTCGTTCTTATCGTGATCTGGTGCTTAGTAGTTAAGTGAGTCATAAGCTTTTTTTGCACCGAGGAGTTCCAGGCTAATACGGTTAGGCAGGCAGATCGCTACTTGCCCTGCGCGGTTGAGCCAGCCCTGATGTACACAATATTGGTTATTGCAAGGCGAATGTTCGAAACGTACCTGGCCATGGGCGATGACAATACGGGAGTTACCCAGTGGCCCTGGAATCTCCAGGCTGCGCTCTTGATCCAGACTAAAGGTGGCATAGATGGCGTCACCCTGGCGAATTTGTAACTTGGCCGCGCGCTCGTTATGCCAAAGTGTTTTGAATAATATGGCGATCATTAACAAGCTGACAGCAATCACTAGCCAATCGCCAGGCAGTGGCTTGCTAAAGTGCTTGAGTCTGAACATTGGTTTCTATCCATTGCAGGCGCTTTTTCATCTCTGCACTCAAGAAAATCTTACCGGCTGCATCGATAACCATCACATTTTCCATGGCCATCTTGGCAGCCGCATTGGCACGATCATTCTGTTCAGCAATGAAAATTGGTTTGGAAGCTACATCTGAAAGTGTGCCGGCATTAGCGCCGGGTGGCACTAATATAGTAACAGCCAGGGTGCCTTGGGCTGGATAACCGCTGTGTGGATCAATGATATGGCAATAGCGTTTGCCATCAAGCTCGAAGTAGCGTTGGTAGTCACCCGAAGTACCAACGGCCCAGCCATCAGGTAAATCGAGGGTGGCTATAGGGCCGGGCTTGCGCGGGTGTTTTATGCCTACGCGCCAAGGAGTTTCGCCGTGCTTTCCTAGCGCAATAATATTGCCTCCTATATTGATGAGTGCATTGTTAACGCCTTGGCTGCGTAGGTATCGTGCTGCGAGATCAAGGGCATAGCCTTTGGCATAACCGCCTAAATCAAGCTTTACTGCAGGGTTTATGCTGTGAGCCACGTTGTTTTCAACCACGATGTCGCTCATCTGTGGATTGGTTTTCACAAGTGTAGCTATTTGTTCCGGGTCTATTTTTACGGGTATAAATTCATCGCGCTGGAACCCCCATGCATGTATCAGGTTACCAATGGCAGGGTTGAACAAGCCATCAGATTGGCTGGATAACGTCGTGGCATCTTTAATGATGGTTGCTAATTCATCGCTGATGGCTATGCTGCTGCCTTGGGAAAATGCCTGGTTGAGTTGCGAAAGCGAGCTGCCTGGCTGCCATGCATGCAGTCGATTGTGGATGCCCTGAAACTCCTGCAGCACATGGTCGGTTAATTCACGCGCACGTGTTTCGTCTTCGCCATAAATGCTGACATCCACTAAGGTGCCAAATACATAGCTCTGGCTTTGGTAGAGTGGTTCTTTAGTGCAACTGCCAAGCCAGACTATGCTGCCGATTAACAGTAAATTTAGGAGGGCACGCATGCGTCTTGCACTTGTATTTCCAGTGCATCGATAAACACTTTGGCAGGGTTGCAGTCTGTCTGAGTTGCAATTTCTACCATGCCCGTCGGGCTGGTGACATTGATCTCGGTAAGGTGCTCACCAATTACGTCCAGCCCTACCAGAAAAAGCCCCTGCTGCTTTAACACCCTGCCGACTGTGATTGCAATTTCCAGGTCGCGAGCGGTCAATGGCTGTGCAACGCCTGTGCCGCCGGCAGCCAGGTTGCCGCGAGTCTCTCCGGCTTTGGGGATACGTGCCAGGCTATACGGTAATGGTTCGCCATTAATCACGATGATGCGCTTATCGCCTTGCTTGATGGCTGGCAAGTAACGTTGTGCCATCACGGTACGTTGCTCAAATTCGGTGATGGTCTCCAGAATGACGCTGATATTTGGGTCTTGCGTGGTCAAGCGAAAAATACTACTGCCGCCCATGCCATCTAGAGGCTTGACTACGATGTCTTCGTGCAGAGCCAGAAAGTCGCGGATACGCTGGTTATCGCGTGTTACCAGAAAGTCCGGTGCAAACTGGGGAAAACGTGCAACTGAGAGTTTTTCATTCCAGCTGCGGATAGATTCAGGATTGTTGAGGATGTTTGCACCCTGTTGCGCAGCCAGTTCTAACAAGTAAGTGCTATACAGATACTCGTTATCAAAAGGCGGATCCTTACGCATCAACACGGCATCAAATTCCGCTGGTCTTGTTTCAGTCGGGTCGCCCAATATATACCAGCTTTGGCCTTCGCTGAATGTAAACGATTGTGTAAGCAGATGGACTTTGTCATGACGCAGGAATAAATCACCCTGCATCGCGATGAATAATTCATGCCCTCGGCTGGCAGCCTCGCGCATGATGGCTATGCTGGTGTCTTTGTAGCTTTTGAGGCTAGCTATCGGGTCGAGTATGAATGCCAGGCGCATGATTATTGATCCGGGTCGTTTTCCTGCAGTTCTACCGCTGCAGCCAACAGTGCCAGCCGCGCTACCACGCCATAGGCATAAAAGCGGTTAGGAGCGGCATCTGGTGCGCCCGCACAGTTAGGCAGTGAGCATGGCGTATCAAAAGCCAGTGGGACAAAGTGCATCCCTGGAGCGTTGAGGTTTTCGTCAATGGCGCGGCTGGTATGCACGCGGTAAAAACCGCCGACAACGAAGTGATCCATCATGTAGACCACAGGCTCTGCTACCGCTTCGTTGATGTTTTCGAAGGTATATACCCCTTCCTGGATAATCACGTCGCTGACCTGCAAACCTTCTTTGACTACTGCCATTTTGTTGCGTTGTTTTCGATTCAGGTCGCGCACGTCATCAGGGCTTTTTACCGTCATGATGCCCATACCATAGGTGCCTGCATCGGCTTTAACGATGACAAAAGGTTCTTGCTCGACGCCATACTCCTGATACTTGATCTTGATTTTGGCTAATAAGGTTTCCACCTTAGAGGCCAGCTCTTCTTCCCCCACTCGCGCATGAAAATCTATACCGCTGGCAGCATCAAAGTATGGGTTCAGCAACCATTCATCAATGCCTATTAGCGCTGAAAACTCACGAGCAACTTGATTGTAGGCAGCAAAGTGCTGGGACTTTCTACGTGTTGCCCACCCGGCATGCAATGGGGGAATAAGATCCTGCTCCAGGTTTTTCAGGATATCTGGTACTCCGCCAGAAAGGTCATTGTTGAGCAGGATGGCACAGCTATCGAAATTATCCACTACCAGGCGGTTACCAACACGCTGCACCGGCTCAAGCAATATGCTGTGACCATCGTGTGTTTCTAAAGAAGTGGGAGTGGTAATTTCCGGAGAAATACTTCCTATGCGCACTTCCAGCCCCGCCTGGCGCAGGATGTTGACCAATGCGCCCACATTGCGCAGGTAGTAAGTGTTGCGCGTATGATTTTCTGGAATAACCAGCAGCCTTCTTGCTTCAGGGCAGATTTTTTCTATGGCCGTCATCGTTGCCTGTACACACAGTGGCATAAAGGCTGGATTGAGGTTGTTGAACCCGCCTGGGAACAAATTAGTGTCCACAGGCGCTAATTTGAAACCCGAATTTCGCAAGTCTACAGAAGCATAGAACGGTGCTCCGTGTTCCAGCCATTTTGTGCGAAACCAATGCTCGACATTGGGCATGGCGGCTAGCATGCACTTTTCTAGTGAAAGCAGCGGGCCATTTAATGCGGTAGTCAGGTGAGGAACCATAGTTTTTTTTGTAAAATTTATTGAGTCAATGAATTAAGAAGTGGCTGCATGCGATTTTAGCTTAGTTGTTATGAAACGGGAAAATAAAGGCGATACCAGGAATGAATAAATGCCAGGCAAAAAAAAGGACGCAGGCGCGTCCTAAGAGGAGGAGATAATGCATGGGAACCGAGCAGTAACATGTTCCGTGTCTTTCGACTGAAGATCAGATTATTGCCTGCTATAACATTAGCAATAGTTATGCCAGCTTCTAAAATATTTTAAGTTCATGTTTTAAAGGTAATTTCAGTTTATAGGTATGACTGGTAATTAACAGGCCGAAACAACTGGTGCACGGCTGCACTTTACTTGTGCGAGATGCTCATGGATTTGAGTTTGAGGCCTTACGGTACATTGGTCTCCTCACAAATAAAAAAAGCGGACACTTTCATGCCCGCTTTTTAATTTCCGGCTTGATTACCGCCAGATTAACTATCTTGACTTAGAAGTGGTAAGCACGTTCACCATGTTCAGTGGTGTCCAGGCCCTCACGTTCACTTTCTTCACTTGCGCGCAGACCGACAACCATGTCAACAATCTTGAACAGGATGTAGCTGATAACGCCAGTCCATAAGACTGTGATACCAACTGCAATTGCCTGTGTGGTAACTTGTTGACTTAAGGTAACGCCTTCTGGATAGCCAACACCGCCGAATTGTGGTGCCATCAACACACCAGTGGCGATTGCACCCAGAATACCAGCTAAACCATGCACGCCGAACACATCTAATGAGTCATCATAACCTAAAGCATTTTTCAGCTTGGTAACTGCCCACAGGCTCAGGAAGCTAGCAAGGAAGCCTAGGATGATGGAACCCATAGGGCCGATGAAGCCGCAAGCAGGAGTGATTGCAACCAAGCCAGCAATAGCACCGGAAGCCGCACCTAGCATGCTAGGTTTGCCCTTGAACAGCCATTCAGCCAAAATCCAGCCCACAACAGCAGCTGCAGTAGCCAATTGCGTATTGATCAGAACCAGAGCGGCAACGCCATCAACAGCCAGCTCACTACCAACGTTGAAGCCGAACCAACCTACCCACAGTAAAGAGGCGCCTATCATTGTTGACACCAGGTTATGTGGAGGCATAGCTTCTTTTCCGTAGCCGATGCGCTTGCCAATGACCAGAGCACCTACCAGTGCTGCAATACCGGCATTGATATGCACAACAGTACCGCCGGCAAAGTCTTTAGCACCATGACCATTAAACAATGGACCTGCGTCACTCAATAGACCGCCGCCCCAAACCATGTGGGCGATAGGGATGTAAACAAAGGTTACCCATAATGCCAGGAACAGCAATACCGCAGGGAACTTGGTGCGTTCTGAGAATCCACCAATAATCAGTGCAGGAGTAATTGCGGCAAAAGTCAGCTGGAATGTAATAAATACATACTCAGGAATCACACCACTGATGCTGTCAGGAGTAACCCCAGAGAGGAACGCTTTGCTTAATCCTCCTATGAACATGTTTCCTTCTGAAAATGCAAGGCTGTAGCCATACACTGCCCATAAAACAGAGATAAGGGAGAAGGCAACAAAAACCTGCATAGCAACAGAAAGCATGTTTTTAGTGCGAACCAAACCGCCGTAAAACAATGCCAGGCCGGGAACCGCCATCATGATGACAAGCACGGTCGCGGTGATCATCCAGGCAGTGCTGCCGGTATCAATTTTTGCAGGTTCCGCAGCGGCGGCTTCGGCAGGTGCAGCAGTTTCTGAGGCAGGTGCGGCTTCGGCAGCAGGTGCTGCTTCAGTTGTTGCGGGTGCTTCAGCTGCTGGCATTGCATCATCTGCAAAGCTCAGGCTGCTGGCACCAAAAATACCCAAGCCCAATGCACAGGCCAGAGTAATTGTAGATAGAAATTTTTTCATGTTTTATCCCCTTAGAGCGCGTCAGGACCGGTTTCACCGGTGCGTATGCGATAGACTTGTTCGAGGTTGAAGACGAAAATCTTACCGTCACCGATCTTGCCAGTGGTGGCCGATTTTTCAATTACTTCGATCACTTGGTCGAGCATGTCATCTTTAATGGCGACTTCCAGCTTCACTTTGGGTAGAAAGTCGACGACATATTCAGCGCCCCGGTACAGTTCCGTGTGTCCTTTTTGACGGCCAAAACCTTTAACTTCGGTAACGGTAATCCCTTGCACGCCGATGGCGGAAAGAGCTTCGCGCACCTCGTCAAGCTTAAATGGCTTGATAATCGCGGATACGAATTTCATGCTTTGTCTCCTGATGAGTGATGTTAAACCAGCAGGCCAGGTTGCTTGTCTGGCCTGCTGGGGATTGCGGACTACAGAATTGCGATATTACGGATTAGAACGTTTTTGAAACGAACACAGTTACACGGTCAGAACCAAGGTACTGGCCAGATGCATCAGTGTAGAAAGATTTCTTAGCATTGGTGTCAGTGTAGTAACCACCCAACGCTACGCCATTCGCCCAAGTTTTGGTAGCGCCAATCTTGTAGTCGTTGTAAGAAGCAACGTCAGATCCTGCTGGGTCATATTCAAACTCTTGACGACCAACGTGCAGATTCAGTGTAATGCCAGTTTCCATGATTGGGATATTGGCATTCAAGTCAATGTAGTCTGTACCGCGAGCATCTCTCAGGCCGTAAGCGCCATTAGTGAAGATGTACCAGTACTTAGCGCCAAACCATTTGTAGGTCAAGCCAACTGCACCCTCAAGTGTGTTTGCACTTGCGAAGCCAGGTTGTCTGTCACCAGGGTAGAGGTATTGAAGCAATGTTAAATCGTAGCCGATTTCAGTGCCGGGGATAGTGTTGCGATAGCCACCATAAAGATCAACTTCCAAGCTGGATCTTTCATAGGCTTTAGCATCTTGCAACCAGGAAACATTTGATGCCCAAGCGCCAAGGAAGAACCCGCTGGAGTGAGTCCAATCAACACCGCCTTGCAGTGCAGGACGGCCGCCAGTTTGTGTTAAACCACGGAACTGATAGCTACTGTAAAGACCAACGTTATATGTCAGGGTGTATGCAGGGGTCTCAGCGGCAGGGGCCGCCTCTTCTGCGAAAACTGTTGATGATGCAGAAATAGCACCAAGTACAGCGATCATTAATAGCGATTTACGCATTGTGTTTCCTTTCAGGTGAAAAAATAAAACGAACTAAATCTAGCAACAAATTGTAAGCAACACTCATGCCAAAAGAACAAAACAACTAAAAACATCGAGTTACGATACTAAAATAAACTTTAATATGAAACAATGGAATTATCCCGTTGTTTACTAATTTATAAGGCACTTTTGTAGTGCATTTTGTGGTGGCATGGTGCACTGAAAACCTGCTAGACTGAATTGAATTGTCAGGAGAAAAGTATGAGAAATATCAAATTCTTTGAAGATTTATCAAATAAAATCAAAGATATAGCAAAATCAGGTCCAGTTGAGGATCTTGAGAAGAATGTTCATGCACTATTGCAGGGCGCGTTCACCAAGTTGGAGCTTGTTTCTCGTGATGAATTTGATGTGCAGGCCGATTTGTTGCGGCTTACAAGGCAAAAGCTGGAGGCTATGCAGCACAGGTTGGATGAACTTGAGGGGAAAGTTGTAAATCAGACAGCTGTGTTGCAAAAAAACAACAGTTAAGCCGATACAATGAGCCTAGCGGTCCTTAAAAGTCGCGCGTTATCTGGCATGGATGCACCGGAGGTTGTTGTTGAGGTGCATCTAGCCAATGGGCTGCCCAGCTTTACTATCGTTGGTTTGCCAGAGGCTGAAGTAAAAGAAAGTAAAGATCGCGTGCGTGCGGCGTTGCTGACTGCGCAATTTGAATTTCCTTCTCGTCGTATTACAGTAAATCTGGCACCTGCGGATTTACCCAAAGAAAGTGGTCGTTATGATTTGCCCATCGCCTTAGGTATATTGGCGGCATCGGGGCAAATTCCTCTTGAACCCCTCAATCAGTATGAGATCGCCGGTGAGCTGGCACTTACAGGCGAATTGCGGCCGATTCGAGGTGCCCTGGCAATGGCCGTATGCATGGCACGCGACATTCAGGGTAATCCTCAAGACAAGCCGCGTTCATTCATATTACCTCTTCATAGTGCAGCAGAAGCAGCGCTAGTCAGCAATGTGGTGATACTGCCTGCAACCTCACTGCTTGAGGTATGCGCACATTTGTCTGGCCACACCAATTTAACTCCTTACGCTGCGAGTAAGGATGATGCGCAGCTTGAATACCCGGACTTTAATGAGGTCAAAGGGCAGTCGCTACCCAAGCGTGCACTGGAGATAGCCGCTGCTGGCGGCCACAGCATACTGATGTCAGGCCCGCCGGGGACAGGAAAATCCATGCTGGCAAGCCGGTTCCCAGGGATACTGCCAGCGATGACCGAGCAGGAGGCGCTACAGTCGGCAGCCATCCAATCCATTAATGGTAGTTACCGTACGGAATTATGGCGGCGCAGGCCTTTCCGGTCACCTCACCATACCGCTTCAGGCGTGGCGCTTGTTGGTGGCGGTAGTGTTCCACGGCCTGGTGAAATCTCCCTGTGATATAAACATTAATATTTTAGAATAACATAATTATTTGAGAATATAACATCAATAAATGAGAAAGTAATTAGTTAAAATTATCTTAATATATTGTTTATTAGTAGAATATTTGGTATTTCTATTAACTAATACAAGCTATCAATATTTTATATAAATACTTCGTGATTTATATGGTCAAGATTTCTGTATTGAATGATGCAGGAGGCGGAGCCGATTGTAGGATTGTATAAATTCGTGATTAGTGAAAGGTCATCTAAACCTAAGGGGATTGATAAAATGAAACTAATACTGCTCCCTGATGAATCCCAGAACACACTCCTGGCACACTATTCTGAAGCTTTTAAAAGTGCCGTCAAAATTTACATAGTGTCAGCATATTTAACCGAATGGGATACCTCATTAGTTATTAACAGCGACTGCAAAGTTTTTAGATTTATTATAGGGCGAGATTTTGGTATCACCAGAAAAGCCGCTTGTTATGCGGTGCTCAAATGGCTTCCCAATAACTTAATGCAAAACTTCTTAGTTGCAGATTCTATTTCAGGCTTTCACCCTAAAGCAGTTTTTTGGCAGGATTCTCAGGACAAATACCACTGTATCGTTGGGTCATCGAATCTCACTAATGCAGCGTTTAAATCAAATTATGAAGCTAACGCTTATTCATCTTTATCTCAAAGCGAATTTGCAAAAGCCGAGGAGTGGATCAATAAAATCGAGAAACAATCAGATCTAGTTTCTGGAGACTGGCTCGAGAAAAAATATAAAGAGGCAAAACTTACAAGTCGTAAACCTGGCGATAAGAATAATGGTAATAATTACAAATTGCCAAAAACACCCAATTCAAAAGTCCTCGCAGAACGTAGAGAACAAATCATTGCTTTTGAAGAAATTCGAAAGCCTTTGCTTAAAGCATTCACAGAACGTGCATCCAATAAGATTAGTGACGATCAATTCTATGATGCGCTAGACGCTACATGGTCAAATCATCGCTCCAGGTTCCAAGGAAAAGGGTGGGAACGGTCAAAGGCTGGTCACGGATTAGAGTCACTCTCAAATGCATTTATCGCTATAACAAAAGCAGCACCCAATGAAAGAGATGATATCGTAGCGAGGGAGATGGACCGATTGAAAGATGAAGGCGTAAGTAGCCGTAAAGCCTTTTTGTCGGAAATACTCTGCCATTATTTTCCAGATTCATATCCAATTCTTAATAAACCAGTTAAAGAATGGTTACGGAGACAAAAATTGCGTCCTGCGAGAGGACTTACTGAAGGTGGAAAATATATTGATTTGGCTATCAAGTTACGGCTGGCGTTGCATCAAAATCCTACTTACGAGGCGAAGAATCTTGCCGAGTTAGATGCTGTAATCTGGTATTGGGTAAACAATAGCAGCCCAAAAGAGTGAATTTAAGTGGATCTTGGCCGCATATCATTTCTGATCTATATGTTAAGTGAACATTGTCTTCATTATTTGGTTTGCCGCAATCCCGATCGAGTCGAATGTAATATCCAAGCCTTTTGAAGCAATTTTAGCTTTGACTTTCACCCATAAAGTATCATTCCTGATCAGATCCAGTAGATCATGGCCCGAGTTGGTCAGCCGCTGTGCCGCAGCAAGATTAATTAGCATGTTCCCTGATGTCGACTCATTGATTCTTGCCTCAATATACCCAGCATCTCTGAGTAGGCACATATGGTAAGCAACTTGCGCTCGGGAAAGTTATTGGCATTCACAAAAGCGTTAGGGGTTTCAATGCTCTCTAGGCGTACCAGAATTTCTCTAATTATTTCCCAATCTCTTACCATTATTTTCTCAATTTGAAAGGCACGATTATTAGTATTAACTAAAACATTCTATATTCCCACGACATTATATGGATTTAACTACCTTTATCAGGTTATAAAAATGGATCTATTGATGTGTTCAATAAGAAAAAATGTCCTTGAAATGAATAGTTACATTCTTTACCATAAAGACAGGCGCTTGGGCCAAACCTGCCACCGGGTTAAAGACAAGAAAAAGTTAGCCCCTCATACCTCTGATCAATATTGGGTTGCAGTGTAATCGGTGGTCTTCAACCAGTTTGATTGGAGATTCAAATGGCTTCTATCGCTCTATCGAAAGCATCGATTGCTGCATTAAAGAAAGAACTTCACGAATTTTATAGCGATATCAAATCTTCTCATTTAGCAGAAGCTATCGCCAATGCATTGGATCGCAATACCTATGCATCACTCATGGCAGATGTCAAATCCTTATCAATTGATCCACCGTTGGTATTGCTGCATGATGATCCGTTTTTTAAACGCTTGACTGCGCTTGGTTATGCCGATGACCCGGAATTCAGCTTTGAATTGTTCCCAATTCCAGAAATCATTTCAACAATACCTCGATCAGCTTACGACATTGAATATAGAAGTGCCAGAGAAAAGGCTTGGCGCAATATCATGGTATGTGGAATTAATGAGGGCCTGAAACAAAAGCTATTTTCATTGAAGCCCAATGATAATCGCTGGCCAGGAGCGTTGGCTCCGGATGATTATTCGTACAGCGAAGGACATGTATTCGAATTCATCTTACCGAATGGATTGAACGCTAAAGCATATGTGAATGATGCCAGCTTCGAGGAGTTAGTCATCCATGTGGGTGTTAATCCAAAAGGTGACATAGTGCGACATTGGAATCCCGGTTTTACTGCTGGGGAGGCATTTGCGATGGGATGGCTAGAACGACGAACTGGAGCCTGGTTACAGACAACAGATTTGTTTCATTGCCGCAGGAATCTGTTATCGAGCCTTGCTTCGATGAATGCGAAGCCCATGGGTTATGGTGACCGTGGACGCGTCATCATGTAATGGATAAATCTTCACTACCTTTTTATCAATACTCTATTAACAGTCGCGCTTTTCTGGAAAGAGCACGCTCTCAATTTGATGTTTTTATTACAGAGGACTCTGTCGATTCATTCTTTAATGCTGCTCTTCAACTCAGGTTTGGGATCGAAGCGCGATTGACCGAATACATTCATGCTGCCATGAGGGCGGACGCACAAGAGGTCAGAAGTATCCCTGAATATACAGGTACGAAATTACTGAAAAGATTAGTATCAGTGGATGAAGATTCACTGACCGGTACTATTGTCCGGGTTACGCCAGTTGAAGGTGGAGCAACCATAGAGCTCCGATTTACCCCAGTAACGCCTCGGCTTGCTGCTATACATGGCATGTTAGGTGAGCTGTTACATTACAAGTTCTTTGAGAACAATCCGCAGTGGGAATACAAGATGCCGCTTACGAACAAAGAAAAGCGTACGCTTAAGGATTTTCAGGCGCTTTTGGCAGAAGGTATCTCGCAGTTGGAAGTGGCGACAAGCGGCGATTTACTGAATAACCCTAAATTTAAACATCTGGTGTCAGAAGTAATTGATGAAATCGAAAGAGAGGATGCTTGATTCAATTCCTTATCTTGACCACTATAAGATAGCTTTGGACGATAGGATCATTTTAATGTAACTACCGAGCTACAGTATCCATTGATCTAAATTACTTCCTGTCGTTGCATGTCAGAAGTGAATGCATTTCTTGTAGTGATTTTGATTCTGCCTGACTTAATGGTTCTACTGAGGCTGTAGTAGCGATAAATGTGACGGCTTGGGCGTACATGCGTGGGCTTTTAACTCTGGCAAGTCCAGCAAATTCAGCTAATCTTTCTGCATTGACTCCCCAAAATTGAGCTAAGCGGGAGATCGTGTCCAGAGTAGGGACATAGCTATAGTCCTTATTTTCGATCTTAACTATATCTTCAACTTCTATATGAGACTTATTAGCGAGATCTTCAATACTCAAGTTGTCATTGCGTCGAGAGAGCTCGATAAATTGGCTGAAAGCGATCCTAGAAGTCTGCTCGCAAATGCTCCCTGAAGGGAACAGGTTTTCAAGAAATTGATGCCTGGCTAGGTAACCCGCGCCTGGAGTAGAAGAATCTTCTAATTTTGCAGCGGCGTTGTACCATTCAGCAGGGAATAAAAATTTCATTTTGATACTCCTAACTCTAAAAATCTATTAGCATTTTCCGTCGTTATCTCCATATACGGCAGATTTCCCTTATAACTGGAGTCTGCACCGAAATTGGTAAACCCACATTTGTTGTACCAACTGACGGCTTGTGGCAATGAATGCAGACCGACACGACCTTTGAAGTCGTTCATTTGGCTAATCTGAATGGCGGCACCCAATAATAAAGAACCTGCAAGTTTATATTTTGGAGGGTCAAATCGAGGATCAGTCCAGTTCCAGGGAGCAACTTCCAGATAATCTATATAGACGAGATGTTGGTTCTTCGTGCTTTCGATCCGACTTCTTTGAGTGGCAAGATCCAATCGCATCAAGCCTTGTGTTTGACTATTGCAGGTAACTGCGAACGACATGTGAGAAATTAGAGATTGGATCTCATGAAGTTTTTGATCCCATAGCCAATGCCCGGTTTGCGGCATCTCGGACGCAGGGACGCCCTTCGAAGAGAGAAGCGATTTTCTCTTTTCGGTTGCTGGTTTCCACAAGGTTTCCCAATCGAGGATTTGCCGATCAGTGACAGGAGTTAACAGCTCAGCTGCTACCAGGCTATCAGTAGCAATTTCACGTAAATAGACAGGACTGGATTCGGTCATACGAGCATGATTTCGGCTTTTTCTTTCGTGCCTTCATTCTCGAAATATAACTTGTTGCCACTTTCAATTCTGGTCTCTACAAGCTGATATAAGCGCAATGCTTGTCTTAAGACAGAAGTCTTGTTGATATCCTTCTTTTCACTCAATCCCTCAAGGACCTTCATTTCCATATCAGTTAAGTTGAGGGTCATCGTGCGTTTTGCAGTTGTCTTGAATGTGCTCATTTTTGATCTCCTTCGTTGATGATAATAATTATCAGCTACTAAGTCAACAATAAGTATATATAAAATATGTATTGACTAGCTAAATAATAGCCATGTAATATGCATTACGTAGCTACACAAACCCAGATATCAAGGAGTAATTCGTATGACAACGAACCAAATGCACTATGAAATGATTGTAAATGGCCTTCCTTTAACAACCGGGGATCATCAAGTAACCGGTCGGCAGGTTTTAAATGCTGCCTCCTTACATCCAGTGGACGAATATGCATTAGTGGTCGTCCAAGGAGTCGGTGTTGCCGAAGAGATTGGTCCTGATGAGCTTGTGAATCTGACATCAGGCAAGGCCACAGAGTTTTTTGCCTGGAAAACTGACCGACTGTATTACTACAGTATGGATGACCGTAAGATTCCCTGGAAATACAGTGTGACAGAACTGGAAATCCGTAAACTATTCGCGCTTGATGAAACCAAAACCATTGTCTTCGCCCGTGAAAATCATCCTGACCGTGAGTTGAAGGCTGGTGATGAAATTCAACTGGGTGGAAGTGGTGTCGAGCATTTTTATTCCAAACAGAAGATCTGGGATCTCGATGTGCATGGCGTGCTTATTCATTCTTCAGCGCCAACCATTAAGGTGAAGGACGCAATGGTTCAGGCAGGCTTCGACATCACTAAAAAATGGATTATGATTTTCAAGGTTAAAGGTGAGCCGAAGCGTGATGTAGAGCTAGAGACCACACTGGATCTAACTACACCAGGTATCGAAAGACTGCGCCTGATGCCTGACAAGATTAATAATGGCGAAGCGCAGGTCGCAGTAAGGCGTGAATTTCGTTTGCTGCCTAAAGATGAAAAATATCTGGATGCGTTGAATATCGTATGGGAAACCTTTGTGGATGGTCAGCGCTGGTTAATATTGCGCAATTATCTTGTACCTGTTGGTTACACGGTAACGATGGTTGACCTCGCAATCGATATCCCGCTCCAATATCCTGCAGCCGAGATCGATATGTTCTATGTGTCGCCATCCCTTGCCAGGATTGCTGGTGGGGAAATTCCCCAAACTCAGTCATCAGTCATCATCGGAGGTATTACATTCCAGCGATGGTCACGTCATCGTGATCCAGGTGTGTGGTCACCAGAAAATGATTCTGTGCTGACCCACATGAGCTTGGTTGAAGAATCGCTGATAAGGGAAATCAACCAATGAGATCAGGGGCATCGTTAGCAATACCCGGGGTGCTACATAAAAAGCTGCAGCACCATTTGATTACTGACAGTGGTGAGGAAGCTGCTGCCATTATTTTATGCTCAAGAATCATCGGCAAGCGGACTAAGCTTGTAGCCAAGCAAGTATTGCTGGTGCCCCACGACCAATGTTCGCGCGGGGAAGCTCACCTGACATGGGACGGTGCATTTGTGGAAGAGGCTCTGGATATGGCTGAGGAAGACGATTTGTCGCTATTGCTTATTCACTCGCATCCTGGGGGCTATTACCAGTTTTCTGATGTTGACGATGACTCGGATAAGGAAACCATACCTTCCATATTCATGGGCAGGAGCTTTAGTAATCCAGGCGATACCGTACATGGTAGCGTCATCATGATTCCCGGCGGCAAGATGAGGGGAAGGATCTACAACAAAGATATGGCGAAGACAGACCTCGAGCTGATAACCGTGGTTGGCGATGAGCTCGATTTCCAATGGCTTAGTGATGGTAGTCGCAATAAGAAGCCGATGGCATTCACCCAGGGCATGCGTGATGAATTGAGTAAACTATCAGTCTGCTTCATTGGGGTATCGGGTACTGGCAGCATTTCATCCGAGCAAGCAGGAAGACTGGGGTTCGGCGAGATATCGTTGATTGATTTCGATACTATTGAAAAGAAGAACCTGAACAGGATTTTGTATTCAACGCTTGCTCATGCAAACTCAAATTCGTTGAAGGTGGATGTAATGGCAGCAGCTATTAAGTCCTATCGTGATAACTTGCAGATAAATGCAATACCGACAACCATTACGGGAAAAGAGGCAATTTATATTGCTGCAGAAGCCGATGTGCTGGTTTGCTGTGTGGATAGCGAAGAAGGTCGCCAGATAGCAGACCATCTGGCCAGCTGCTGTGTCATCCCGCTATTCGATGTTGGCGTCACCATCCCAGTTAGAGAAGGCGCTAATGGCGATAAAGTCATCATGGATATATTAGGTCGTATAGATTACATTCAACCAGGCGGAAGTATGCTCATCAACCGGGGCGTTTATACTCCCGCTTCCCTGGCTGCCGAATATATGGCTCGTACCAATCCTGAAGAGTACAAAAAGCAAGTGCAGGAAGGTTACATGCCAGGCGTAGCTGAAGAAGCACCTTCTGTGATTTCAGTGAATATGCGTGCTGCAAGTGCATGCATCAATGAATTCATCGCGAGGACTTATCCATTCCGACTCGACCCTAATCATACTAAAGCAAGAACCATATTTAGTCTGGCTAGTAATGAGGAAGATTATTTCCCCGAATCCACATGGCCTGATAAGTCAGTCTACATGGTTGGTACAGGCCTGAAATCGCCATTACTTGGCATACCTTCACTTGAAGGATGATGATGAATATTTTATCTAGCTTCTGGATCTGGTTATGCAGTAGATTTGGGAGTTATCGAGTCCTGACGATGGTTATTGAAGCCGATATGATGCCCGACGTCATCCCTGAGAAAAACCTTATATTATTGAAGGATGATGGCGATGATTGGTCGGTTGGGTTCAAATGCCCATGTGGTTGCGGAGATATATTAGAGCTCATGCTATTAGCAGGAGTGAAACCTCGCTGGGATATTGAGATAGACAGGAAAAAACGTCCAACGCTTACGCCTTCTGTGTGGCGCACAAGCGGGTGTAAATCACATTTTTGGGTAACCAAGGGTAAGATCATTTGGGTGTGATGCGATTGAAGATTGCCATAAAAAAAGGAGCCCCCAAAGGCTCCTTTTTTTAAATCCTGTTTCTTAGAGAAATATCTTCTTGAGCGCTTCGTCCAGTTCGTTTTCTTTTTCATTAGGCCATTGCTTGTGCATTGCACCGCATGGAGCACTTGATGTGATGCGACCTGATGCTACGTCATCCATGACTGCTTGTACTTCTGTATCTTTAGCAGCTGCTTCCCTAAAAGGAAGCACTGTTCCTTTAGTAGCTGTTTTATACATGACAGTTCCTTTATCTAAAAAACTTGATTTTAAAATGTCTACGGTCGTGGTTAAATCTAGGTTATTACTTAACGTCGCAAGTTCAAAAAACTTAACGGTACCACCAGTACAGGGATCAGATTCCATTGCCGATCCAACTGCTTTCTTTGCACATTTGTTCAACACCCAACATTGCTCAGCATGTCTTGCACCACTTCCGGCGAAGCGGGCATCGTCGATTACAATGTCTTGACCGTATTCCATTAAAATTTGATTGGTCGCCACATTGACCAAGCAAATCGTAATAGTGCGATCATCAACGTAAACTGCTGGTCTTACAGGGTTGCCTGCATACCCCCCGTTTTTTAACCACTCTTTCCAGTCGTTAATAAGGACGCTACAACCAGCAAACATAACAGCATAATCTATGCCATGCGTTTTAAAGCTGAAAAGCTTGTCGAAGCCTGTGTCATCAACAAATACAGTAAATGGCCAAGAGTCATTGTAAATTGACCACCTTGAATCACCAGTCATAACTTGTTGCGTAATGTCATACACATTGGTAGTCATGTTTATCTTTTCAAATATTTGGCTGTAATTAATAACTTACGCACGCGACTAACCAAATATTATACAAGATAAACAGTATCGGCGTATGGAAACTGCTGCGCAACCCCACATATAGGGTGCATTTACAATTTCTTACAATATGTTCCAATATAAACCGATATTTTTAAAAAAACTATAAAAAACACCAACAACTCTATAAATTTTAGAGTTATGTTCCTTAAAAACAACATTACTCCAACGTAATGCGAAGTACTGTAGGACTAGTCCTAAAATTACTATTTTGCAGATTAGAGATTACCTTCTGATTACAAAAAGCAATTATTTGAATTTCAGCTATAAAAGGTTCCTATTTGGTGCATAGAATGCGCTAATAGATCTATTCTCAGGTATTAGATTGCTGATTTTCAAAGAATCTTTACCGGGGTTGCTCACCACCCACCCCAGCACCCCCAGGTTAACCACCACGGCCACCCAGAAGACCCTTTGGAACGCCACCTTCTGAGTCTTATGCCTGAATACTTTCTGGGCAACCAAAGCCCCTGGCCAACCACCAAGCAGGGAAACCAATTGTAAAGTCTGTTCGGATAGCCTGAGTGGCTGCTTTATATAGCGAGATCACTGAAGGAAACACTACGTGCCCGAGCTCTTCAGCCTACAAATAGGCTAGTGGAATAGGGGGGGGGCATCCAGCCCCTTTTTTAATTGCTGAGGGTTTGAGTCCTCATTTGGGCACCAGTGTGAAACTTATAGCTTGTACCGCTTTTCCCATATCCTAGATGTTGTATCTCGCGCGAGTAACTTCAATTATCAAAAGTGCGAAAAACAAAGCTGCTAGGACTAAATGACTACTTACACAAAGTTTCTGACACCCTCAGGCTTAGGCTCGTCCAATCAGAATATCAAACCTAACCATGCTGTGATTCACCGAAACTGAAATTTCTCCCCCATGGGACTCAATGATGGACTTTGTAATGGCCAACCCCAGGCCGGCACCTTCGGTATTGCGTTGCCGTGATGGGTCCACTCTATAAAAACGATCAAATATTCTGGAGAGATGCTCCTTCGAGATTGGCTCTCCGGGATTCTCGATCCTAAGCCTTATGTGCTGCGGCTCTAAGGTTTGTATGTCAATGTTGACTTGCTGGCCGTTGGAGGTATGGCGTATCGCGTTAGATAGCAAGTTGCTAAGGGCTCGTCGCATCATGAGTTGATCGCCCATCATCGTTGCTGTTCCTGTTCGCACGATACGTACATTCTTCTCTTCAGCTAACGGTTCGTAGAATTCGATGACCGCATCAACCTCCTTGTCCAAAGCCATTAATTCGCGGTTTGGAACGATCAAGCCGTTCTCAGCCTTGGCTAGGAATAGCATGTCGGCAATCATGCGCGACAAGCGGTCATAATCCTCGATGTTGGAATAGAGGATTTCCTGGTACTCCTCAAGTGTACGTGCCTTAGATAAAGCCACATGGCTCTGCGTCATAAGGTTACTGACCGGTGTGCGCAATTCATGAGCGATATCGGAAGAAAAGTCCGAAAGGCGGCGGAATGAATCCTGTAGCCGTTGCAGCATGTCGTTAAAGGACAAACCTAGATCAACCAGTTCTTTGGGCAAGGTTTCAACTGGTATGCGTTCGTTGAGCCTGCTTGCTGAAACCCGTCTGGCGATCTTGTCAAAATCTCGGATGGGGGAGAGCCCCTTGCGCGCGGCTATCCAGCCCAGGATAACCGTGATGACAATACCCGTGGAGAGTGACATCCATAGTGATTGTTTGAAACGCGTGATGAACTTCTGGTGATGCTCGATATCGAGGGCAATGGCGACATTAAGCGGCGCACCATTAGTCCTGGTCGTTGCCATTTGTACGGATAGTCCACGGTATACATGCTGGTTAATATCCCATTTGCGCAATATGACCAGCTCCGATTTATAGTGCGCTGGCTTGGGAACAAGAATGTAAGTGGGAAAATCCGCATCACGGGTTGTGTAGAGAATCTTTCCGCTAGTCTCGTAGACCGTAACGGACAAAGCGTGGTGGCCAATCATGGCGTCGTTGAGTTTTTGTGGCAGATTCCCGATGTCGGCAGGAGTCACGACTTTGTCGAATGCATACTGGATCAGTTCCAGCTTGCCGTTGATTTCATCCAGGTCTTCTTCAGCAAAATGCCTCTCAACTGAATAGCTGGCAAGGGTACCCACTAAGATAAACACGGTCGTCGACAGTGCCGCAAAGATCAGGGTCAAGCGCCATGTGATGGACTTACGCGGAATCATGTCGCTTCCGGAGCTTCCAGAACATAACCCATGCCGCGCACAGTATGGATAAGCTTGGGCTCAAAATGATCATCGACCTTGGAACGCAGTCTGCGCATGGCAACTTCAATGACGTTAGTATCGCTGTCAAAATTCATATCCCATACCTGGGACGCAATTAATGACCGTGGCAGCACTTCACCCTGGCGCCGCATCAACAATTCGAGCAGACCAAACTCCTTCGCAGTCAGGTCGATTTTCTTGCCAGCCCTAACCACACGACGGCGCAGGATGTCGAGCTCAAGATCTGCCACATACAGCATATCAGGCTCGCGTACACGACCTCGCCTAAGCAGGGTGCGCACGCGTGCCAGCAGCTCAGAAAAGGCAAACGGCTTAACCAAGTAATCATCTGCGCCCAACTCCAGACCTTTAACTCTATCCTCGACCAGGTCGCGTGCTGTAAGGAACAGCACGGGTGTTTCCTTACCTGCCTGACGTATAGCAGCAATGATTTCCCATCCGCTTGCGTTCGGCAGCATGACATCCAGAACCATGAGGTCATAAGCCTCAGTTAACGCCGTGTGCTTACCGTCCAGCCCGTCTCTGAACAAGTCAGTGACATAACCAGCTTCAGTTAGCCCCTTGCGGATATATTCGCCGGTCTTGGGTTCATCTTCAACAATAAGGATTTTCATCTTCTTCTCTGCCGACATTAAATCAAGAGGTCAATTGTGCACGTACTTAGGACCAATATTCCAAATATTACAAACTTGTAATATTGCTGTCAGCTTTCAGTAAAGACCACAAGTGCATGATGGCATCTGTCAGAAAGATGCAAGCATCAATCAGCGCATTACCTTCTGGCTGACATTTGTCAGTTTACTGTTTTTCTTTTAAAGAAATTAGGAGCTCTAACCATGAAAAAGCAAACAATCAACAAAATGATCGCCACCATCGCTGTCTGTAGCATCGGCTTCCTTTCCGCATCGGCCATTGCTGGTCAAGATGAGTTCCAGCGCCAGATGACGCAGCGAGTTCTGCAAGCCAAACAGAAACTGCAACAAGCTGAAGCCGCCAAGGGTGCTGAGCGCCAGAAGCTGATGGGAGAGCATATGACGATGATGAAGGAAACCATGGGGAAAATGCAGGCCTTGAAACCCAAGGCGGGTATGACTATGCAGGAGCATGAAGACTGGATCAAGGAACACCAGGGTCTCATGGAGGACATGATGGGCCAAATGATGGAAGAGCATCACATGCTGATGGACATGGGAAAAATGCCCATAGGTATGGGCGACATGCACTAGCACTAAATGAAGAGCCGGACAGGTTCTGGTTATGCCTGAATTGAAACCTATAGCAACGATAACTAAATGTAGACAACACATCCTGCACCTAGGGTGACTCTCAAATTTCAATTGGAGTATCGAATCATGAAGAAACAACTTTTTAACAAACTTATTGCCACGGTTTTTATTGCCAGTCTCGGCTTTGGTGCAACATCGGCCATAGCCAGTCCAGATTTTTTTCAGCAGCAGATTAACCAGCAGTTGATGCAGTCCAGGCAGAAGCTGAAAGCAGCCGAGGCCGCCAAAGTTAGTGCAGAGCAGCAGAAACTGATGAGCGAGCACATGAAAGCAATGCATGAGGTCATGGAAAAAATGCAGGCATTGAAACCCAAGGCTGGTATAACCATGCAAGAGCATGAGGAGTGGATCAACGAGCATCTGAAGCTTATGGATCAAATGGTGGATCAGTTGATGGATGAGCATCACGTATTAATGGGCTCGGGTAATACGCACAAGCACTAATCGATCTACCGGGCGGACTTGGTTCCGCCCAGATTGGCTATGTGCATGCCACCCATATTTCTGAGCAGGTCCGCTTCTTGCAAAACAGAAGCCGAAGTCCGCAAGGTTAACAAAGAACTGAACAAAGTATAGATACCATATGCCCCACGTCTACCAGAACTGCGCCACTGAGTGCCAAGCATGCTATAGCTCACTGCCTGAGCCGACGCTTGTCGCGGTATGACTCAATATCCCCATATCCTCATCAAAAGGAGCATGATCATGCAAACAGAACATTTAAAAGTAACAGGAATGACCTGCAGCGGCTGTAGCAACAGTGTAACGCGCGCTCTGAGGGCGATTACAGGCGTAGGCGACGTAAATGTGTCCCTCTCGACCGGCGAAGCCACGGTGCAATACGACGAAGGACTAACTTCTCCCGATCAGCTGAAATCAGCTGTGAAAGAGGCGGGTTATGGCGTGGATGTGACCAACACCGCCCACAGTCATCAATCTAAAGGGAGTTGCTGCGGCTAACTAGTTCCGATCCAGGCACCCACGGTCTGAGTCTATTTCTCCGTCCAGTGGACGCATTTATCGCCTTTCGATCATTAGGAGAAACGAATGAATCACGACCTTTCCCAACATAACCCCGAACCCGAGAGCTTTTGGCGCACACGCTATGCCATCGGTCTACTGGTGCTGGGTGCCATCGCCACCTACTTCCTACTGAGCGAGCACCGAGCGCATTTTCTCGGTGCGCTACCACTCTTGCTGTTGCTGGCCTGCCCGCTGATGCACGTCTTTATGCACCACGGTCATGGCGATCAAGGAGGCGGTAATATTCATCCGCACGATGATGGGCCAGATTCGAGCACAACGCCGTCACCAAAGGCGCCTAAGATCGGAGAACAGCCATGAACCACGGTGCCCCTGCCTATGGACTGTGGACGCTGGTCCTCTTCAATTCGGCTATCTTCCTTATGTTTGCGTTCAGCTTCTTCAAGCCCCAAACCGCCCGCGATTGGCGAACCTTCGGAGCATTCGGTGCATTTATCGTCGCGCTCTTTGTCGAGATGTATGGCTTCCCGCTGAGTATCTACTTGATGTCCGGCTGGCTGCAGACTAAGTACCCGAATCTCGACCTGTTGTCCCACAACTCCGGTCACCTGTGGTCGACGCTTTTGGGTGAGAAGGGAGACCCCCACTTCGGGCCGCTACACATCGCGAGCTATGTATTTTTGGGCTTTGGCTTTTACCTGTTGTCTAGCGCATGGAACGTGCTCTATCATGCGCAACGCCATAATATCCTAGCCAAGGCTGGACCTTACGCGCGCATCCGCCACCCACAATACGTGGCTTTCGTCTTCATCCTCCTAGGGTTCTTGCTACAGTGGCCGACGCTGCTCACGCTTGTGATGTTCCCTTTGCTGCTGATCATGTATGCGCGGCTAGCAATTATCGAAGAAGCTGAGATGCGCAAACGATTCGGCGCTGAATTCGAGGCCTTCGCCGTACGCACGCCGCGATTCGTGCCATCGCTTCGAAAGGAAGCGTCGACCACCGGAGGAAACTTGAGTTGAGTCTCTGGCCGGGGTCATTCTGAAAATCCAAGTCATCAACCTAAGGATAACTCACCATGAAAACAAGCACCATTGAAGTTGGCGAGCTGATCTCTACCCTGAGTGCGATGGGCGTTGGGCGGCAGCTCTCGACGCTACCAGGCATCCACCACGTCGACGTGAACTATGTCGCTGGTAGCGCGACCTTGTACTATGATGAATCGAAAATCACCCTTGAAGCCATCAGGCAGCGCGTGATCGACTGCGGCTACCACTGTCGCGGTGAACTTGTCCCAACCCATGTCTGCGATCCGGCAGACCACAACAAGACGACCGAAGATGTCCACGCTGAACATGCAGGCCACGCCAGCCACGCAATACCTAACGGAGCAAGTGGTAAAGGTGCCGAGATTGATTCGGGCGCAAAGACACCGATGACACCCGTGAAAGATGTGCACGCAGGTCACGCCGACCACGGCTTGCACGGAGGGCAGGGTGATCGGTCGGCCGATCATAAGGCCGACATGATGCATGACATGGGCCATGCGCCCGGTATGTCGATGCAGGATATGGCGCGCGACATGCGCAATCGTTTCCTGGTGGCTCTTGTGTTTGCTGTTCCCGTCTTCCTGTATTCGCCAATGGGCAAGATGTTCGGCGACTTCCCAACGCCCTTGGCGCTGGATCGCAAACTTTTCCTGTTTATTGTTGCCACCGCTGCCCTTGCCTATCCCGTATGGCCTTTCCTGGTCGCTGCCTGGCGGGCTGCACGCAACAAAGTTGCCAACATGGCAACGCTGATCGTTCTCTCGGTTGGCACGGGCTATGTGTTCAGTGTGGGTGCCACCTTCCTCTACGAAAGCGAGGTATTTTACGAAGCATCGACTGTGCTTCTGGTGTTCATCCTGCTCGGCCACTGGCTGGAGATGCGTGCACGGGCAGGCGCCTCGGATGCGATCCGCGCGCTGATGGACTTGGCCCCGCCGATGGCCATGGTCATACGATCTGGCATCGAAACCAAGGTTTCCACCTCGGAGGTTCTCGTCGGCGAAACTGTCGTCATCAAGCCTGGCGACAAAATCCCGGTTGATGGCGAGATCATTGAGGGCAACTCGCAAGTCGACGAGTCGATGTTGACGGGCGAATCGATGCCGGTAAAGAAGATTGCTGGCGATTCAGTCATCGGTGCGACGATCAACAAGAGCGGTAGTTTTCGTTACAAAGCCACCAAAGTTGGTGCTGATACGGCGCTGGCGCAGATCGTCAAGCTGGTCCAGGAAGCGCAGAGCTCCAAGGCACCTGGCCAGTTGCTAGCCGACCAGGCATCGCAGTGGCTGGTGCTCGCCGCCATCGCCGTCGGTCTGCTTACCTTCGGTGTCTGGTTCTGGGTCATTGACCAGCCCTTGCTATTCGCCCTGACCCTGACCATCACGGTATTCGTAATTGCCTGCCCCGATGCGCTCGGGCTTGCCACGCCGATGGCCATCATGGTCGGCACCGGGTTGGGGGCAATGAACGGCATCCTGTTTAAAGATGCAGCTGCACTGGAGAATGCCACCAAGCTGACTGTGATTGTTTTCGACAAAACGGGCACGCTCACCCTCGGCCAGCCCGATGTGGTCGAGATTGTCACCGTGCCCGGTGTCTCCGAGGCGCGGCTGCTGTCCATTGCAGCAGGCGTCGAAAAATTCTCTGAGCATCCGCTGGCGCAGGCGGTTCTCAAGCGAGTCGGCACCGCCCCAATCACGGTCGCCACGGGCTTCAGCAACATTGACGGGCAGGGCGCTCGCGCCACCATCGGTGCTGATACCGTCCTGCTCGGCAACCGCAAACTGATGCAGTCGGAGAACGTGACCCTCGATGCACTGGCAGATGAGGCCTCGCGGCTTGAGGGCGGTGGCCGCACGGCAGTCTATGTCGCCCGAGCCGGCAAGCTAATCGGCCTGATCTCCATCGCAGACGCGGTGCGTCCCACGTCGAAGGCGACCATCGCCAAGCTGCAAGAACGCGGTGTCAAGGTAGCCATGATGACCGGTGACAATCAGGCCACGGCCGAGCGTATCGGCAAGGAGCTTGGCATCGACATCGTGCTGGCCGAAGTGCTTCCCGGGCAGAAGGCTGCCAAGATCAAGGAACTGCAGGACCAAGGGAACAAGGTCGGCATGGTCGGCGATGGCATCAACGATGCACCGGCACTGACCCAAGCCGATGTGGGCTTCGCGATCGGCGCGGGCACCGACGTGGCGATGGAAAGCGCCCAGGTCGTGCTGATGAAGAGCGACCCTTATGACGTGGTCGGTGCCATCGAGCTGTCGCGGGCCACGCTGCGCAAGATGCACCAGAACCTCTGGTGGGCAGTGGGTTACAACGTGCTCGCCTTCCCGCTGGCGGCGGGCGTGTTCTACCCATTCACGCTTTCGCCGGAGATTGCGGCGCTGTCGATGTCGGGAAGCTCAGCGGTCGTAGCCATCAACGCGCTGATGCTCAAGCGCACCAAGCTCGCTGGTATCAAGAGTACGCAATCGCGCAGTACAGAAGCAACCAATGCGCAGGCTTCATCAAAAGCGACAGCATGAGCCATGGAACGTAATCTATACCGGCATTGCAACGCGGAATCTTGATTTACGGTTTACCGTTTGAGTAACTGTTGTTTGTATCTGCATTCGACCTTGTATTGCTGCCTAGCCATCGCCAAACATCATGCTTGGTAGAGTGCTGACTACGCAGGTTTGATTCAACTTCTCTGGCAATCCATTATGACTGTTTCCACCGCCCACATATCCTCTCTCAATCAGCCAAATGAGTCAGCTCGATTGAGACCTGTGCAATTGACTTGGCTTGCAGCGGCGGTCTTTGTTGTCTCGGCAGGCTATGGAGCGCTTCTTCCTTTGCTGCCAGGCTGGCTGATCACGATGATGCCTGGCGCAACTGATGCTCAAATCGCTAGTCACGTTGGCTTCCTTAGCGGTGTCTATGCTGCCGGTGTGCTGATTGGAGCCCCGTTGTGGGGAGCTGTCTCGGATCACACCGGGCGCAGTCGAGTCCTGATCATCGGGCTTATCGGCTACGTCGCCAGCATATTGCTACAGATTGCCCCTGAGTTGGTTGGTCTTTGGGGAATCTATGCGCTACGGGCTTCGACTGGCTTCTTCGTGGCAGCAGTCGTTCCTATAGTTTCAGCGCTGGTCGCTGAACACACACCCGAGGAACAGCGGGCCCGTCGCTTCGCATGGCTGGGCGCCATATCATTGCTTGGTTTCTTATTCGGCCCCGTATTGACTGCGGTGGCCAATTGGATCGGATCATGGGTGGACGACGGAGCTATTTCTCTCACGCTTTCAACGCGGTTTGTGCTCGTTTTGTCTGCACTGCTAGGCGCGGTGATGATGTTGGGACTGGCCAAAACGCTGCCCCCATCACGCAGCTCTGACCTGATAGCTCATAACAAGCTAGAAACCTCGGCCCAAGATCGTCCGACTGCGCTGTTATGGCTCAACGGCGCGCTGCTATTTGTGCTGGCAGGATTTGAGCTAGGTATCGTGCTGCAGGGGGAGCAGGAGGCTGGCCAGTCCTCGCGTCAAGCTGCCATCATGTTCGCCGAGTGCAGCCTTGTGATGCTGGGCATCAACGCATTGCTTTTCTTCACGTCCCTGCTCGAAAAAATTTCGCCACGCATCCTCATAGGCGTAGGGCTGACCATAGCGCTGGCCGGTTTGGCGATATTGGCTGGGCATCGCTTCGACGTTTGGATGTACCTAGGAGTCAGTCTTACCTCTGCTGGTACCGGCTTGGTTCTCCCTGTCATCGCCTACCTAGCCGCAGGTGCCTCACCACAAAAACTCGGCATCACCATGGGCAATCTAACAGCGGCAGCCGGTTTAGGGCAGACGCTCGGATCGGCCTTCGGCGGATGGCTCTTTAGTACCTTTGCACAGAGCAGCTTCGGCTGGTTGTCACTTCCCCTCGTCTTGATGCTGTTACTTCTGCTGGTTTGGCCGGGATTGTGGACCGTCACTACCAGTCCCGAGGTAACCCGATGATCTCGAAATTCAGTGTAGTGAACTCTGTCTTTTCTAATCCATTGCTCAAAGAAGTGGCATGCTCACTGAGTATTTTCAGTTGTTGTTTGGGGGTTCCGTAATTAAATCTGAACTCACATTCTTTGAGGAATAATGGGAACGATTCTTTGGGCATACCATTGTATTTCCTTAATACACGCTTGGCCTGGTTCCAGAAGTTCTCGATGCCATTGATGTGTTTCTTGCCTGTTGCAAATAGTGCTGAGTGGTTAATCCGGTGATGGTGGAAATCACTCACATCCAGCGCGTTATAACTTCTGTAGCAGTCTGTGTAAACAATGCTGTCAAGCGCTACCTTCCTTGTAATCAGCGGTAGCAAAGTTTCTGTCTTGGTGTCGTTCACCACATTGGGAATACCTTGCCACCACGCTTCAAGATGCCAAACACCACGACCTTGCCAGCAGCGCCTCGCCCCCGTTTGCCTTTGCGAGCACCTCCAAAATAGCTCTCATCCAACTCGACCGCGCCATCAAACATTTCTGCTGCTTGCAACACTATATGATGACTAATGACTTGCCTGATTTTCTTGTAAAACAACAACATTGCGGCCTCAAAGAACAGCTATATTGCGACACTGGTTGAACGTCATACCCGCTATGTGATGCTGCTCAAAGTGAAGAGTAAGGATTCTGAGAGTGTCGTGACAGCTTTGATCAAACAGTCGAAGCAGTTACCTGCTGAGTTATACCAGTCACTGACCTGGGATCAAGGCAAGGAACTGGCTGAGCATCTGCGCTTTACGAGGGATACCAACCGGTTACTCAGGCAGTATTACCTGCAGGGACTGACTTATCGGTGCACTCTCAGGCGAAGCTCAATGCGATTGCACGTGAGTTGAACGAACGTCCCAGAAAAACATTAAACTATGAAACTCCCGCCACACGATTTAATGCATGTGTTGCAGCGACCGGTTGAAATC
>JBAZTJ010000002.1:0-15101 GCA_041662005.1 Candidatus Methylopumilus sp. | reverse complement strand
GGGGTGAATTAAGTAATAACAACGCTAATGAATAGTGTTAGCTATTGAGCGAATGCAATTTGAATAATGATGGCCGCTATCGACCCAAAGCGGACATAATCAACTAACAATTCTTTCTGTGAATTGAAGCTCCCACCTAAAATTCCATAGCTCATTCTGATGAGCTGGCTGCTTCAGCAAAAAAGTAGTTAATTTCACCTCAACTATCCTAATCAATCAGTTTCATCCAATTCTTGGAAAGAATGCAGGAGTTAGCTTTTCATATCGAGAGTATTCATCACCAAATTGAGCATGGGATTCCCTTTCTTCGATACGTGCCAATCTGAAATACATGTAAAGCAAAATTGGAAACATAAGCACTGTGATGATGGTTGGCCATTGAAGCAGAAAGCCGAACATGATCATCACAAACCCTACATATTGCGGATGACGTATTTTTGAATATGGCCCTTTTGTCGCAAGTGTATGTCTACGTTGCGCAACATATAGCACTCTCCATGCGCTGGACAACAAAAAGAATCCGGCAATGATCAAGATGTTACTTAACATATGAAATGGGCCAAAATGCGGATTTCCTCCCCAGCCGAACATATCTTCCAGTAAGTGACCTGCATCGTGTGACAGCAGATCAATACCGGGGATATATTTGGTAAGCCAGCCTGAAAGAAGGTAAATAGTAAGAGGAAATCCATACATCTCGGTAAAAAGCGCCACGATAAAGGCTGAGAAAGCACCAAATGAGCGCCAGTCTCGCTTGCTTTGCGGCTTGGCAAAACTGAAGGCAAAGATAATGAATACCAGGGAATTGATAATCACCAGCGACCAGAGTCCATAACCTTGAGAGGATGTGTTCATTTCCTTCCCCCTTCGTGGCTATCAGAGTTATGGTCGTGACTTGCATGACTACCATGACCGTGATGCATGAATAAATGCATCAACGGGCAAGCCAGCAAAAACAGGTAAGGCAGGACGCCTAGCACATGGGCGCGATGCTCTGTAAATAGCAGAAAAATCGCAATCGCCAGAAACCCATAAAACACCCACCTGCCTTTGGATATGTGCGGCATTTCGTTTTCATCAATCATGTTCGTTCACCCTTTACTCTTGATTAACAGCAAAAAAAGCCTGATTTACGGCCTGAACTCATATCGCGGATGTAATGTAAATCATCCCTTGCGCCTGAGTCGCAATGCATTAGTCACCACAGATACCGAGCTCAAGCTCATGGCTAATGCAGCGATCATTGGTGATAACAACCACCCTGTAAGCGGATATAGCACGCCTGCAGCCAGCGGTACTCCGAGGGCGTTATATACAAAAGCAAAGCCCAGGTTTTGTTTCATGTTGGCAATGGTTTGTTCAGAGATTGCCCGCGCTTGTGCTATGCCACGCAAATCGCCTTTGACCAGTGTTACTTGTGCACTATTCATTGCTACGTCGGTACCGGTGCCCATCGCAACGCCTACGTCAGCTTTGGCGAGTGCTGGCGCATCGTTAATGCCATCACCCGCCATGGCAACAATACGCCCTTCACTTTGCAACCTTTCAACTAACGCCAGTTTGTCGGCGGGTTTAACTTCACCATAAACCTCAACTATTCCTAATTTATCAGCGACTGACTTTGCCGTTATCAGTCCATCCCCAGTGGCCATGATCACACGCATGCCGGAGGATTTTAAAGTTGCCAGCGCCTCGGCCGAGCTCTCCTTAATGGGGTCTGACACCGACAGCAAGCCCGCTGCGTGACCATCGACCGCTAGATACATCACACTGGCTCCAGTCCCGCGTAGTGCTTCTGCCTGAGTTTGTAATGCCTCGATCTGAACATGAGTCTGTGTCATCAGCGCGGTGTTTCCTAATGCCAGTTGTTTGCCACCCACGTTGCCACGCACACCAATACCTGTACTGGACTCAAAGTCGTTAGCCTTATCAAGTGCTAAGCCACGTTCCAGCGCTGCCTTAACAATGGCATCCGCTAACGGATGTTCACTCCCCTGATCCAAGCTTGCCGCTAGGCGTAATACCTCGTCCTCGGTAAAACCTGCTGATGCAACAACCTGATTAAATCGGGGTTTACCTTCAGTGAGTGTCCCGGTCTTATCTACAATCAAGGTATCCACCTTGCGAAAGTTCTCAATAGCTGCGGCATCGCGGAATAGCACGCCTTGCGTTGCCGCTTTCCCGGTGGCCACCATGATAGACATCGGCGTAGCCAACCCCAGTGCGCAAGGGCAAGCAATAATAAGCACGGCCACGGCATTAATTAAACCGTAGACCCAGCTTGGCTCCGGGCCAACAACCCCCCAAACGAAGAAAGTGAGTAGTGCGATAGCGATTACGCAAATAACGAAATATCCAGCCACCTGATCTGCCATGCGCTGCATAGGGGCTTTTGAGCGTTGCGCTCGCAGTACCATCTGCACAATGCTAGCCAGGACGGTTTGCGCCCCGACTTTTTCCGAGAGCATCACCATAGCGCCATTCGTATTAAGCGTTGCCCCAATCAGCTTATCCCCAATGTTTTTCGTAACAGGCATCGGTTCGCCAGTGAGCATGGATTCATCCACAGCGCTGCTGCCCTCCACCACCTCGCCATCAACCGGCACCTTTTCACCGGGACGCACACGCAGCTTGTCCCCGACATGCACATGGGTCAGTGGAACATCTTCCTCCAGGCCATCGGCATTAATCCGGCGAGCAGTTTTTGGTGCCAATCCCAGCAACGATTTAATTGCAGCGGAAGTTTGTGAGCGCGCCTTGAGTTCAAGAATCTGCCCAAGTAAGGTAAGTGAAATGATGACTGCTGCAGCCTCAAAATAAACCGACACCCGGCCCATTTCCATAAACGACTCAGGAAATACCTGAGGGAAAATGGTCGCGACTACGCTGTAAATAAAGGCTGCTGCCGTGCCTAATCCAATCAGCGTCCACATATTCGGATTGCGATTTACCACTGATTGAAAACCACGCACAAAAAATGGCCAGCCCGCCCAAAGCACAATGGGCAGAGACAGAAAGAGTTCAATCCAGCTTTGTGTTGCCATACTGAACAAATCAAAACGGTGACCAAACATTGCAAGCAAGGTAGCAATGACTGTCAGCGGCAAGGTCCAGATAAAGCGTCGCCGAAAGTCTAATAGTTCAGGACTCTCGCCTTCATCGAGAGATGGCATCTCGGGTTCCAGCGTCATCCCGCATTTAGGGCACACACCCGGTTTATTTTGCCTTACCTCAGGATGCATAGGGCAGGTGTAAACAGTCCCAGTGGCAATAAGGTCGTCTGCAGTCGATGCCTTAGCCGTGCTTGATGCAGCAATATTTTCGGATGGGATCGTCGATGGAGCAGCAGGCATGTATTGAGCCGGGTTGGCTGTGAACTTGGCCAGACAGTCGGCGCTGCAAAAATAATGCTGATGCCCTTTATGGCTGAATACATGCGGCGACTGATTCGTTACCTGCATGCCGCACACAGGGTCTTTTAGTGTCTCGACCTCAGATTGTTGATGATTCATGCGATTCTACTCCTTGTAATTTCGACATTACCTATCCGCAACAGCAGCCGCCCTTAGCTTGGGGTTTCTGAGCAGCACCAGAGTCGTCCACACCATAGCCAGCGTCTGTTATTGCCAATTTCAACTGGTCTGGTGAGGCTAATTGCTCGTCGAAATGCACGGTAGTTGCTCCAGTCGAAAGCTCCACTTCAACCTCACTAACGCCATCGCGCGCTTTCAATGCCTTCTTGACACTATTGACGCAACCGCCGCAGGTCATTCCAGTTACTTTAAAAATTACAGTGTTCATGATGATCTCCATTTCATAGGGTTAGTAAAAAAACTTGGTTATTGATGGCCGTACACCTTATCCTCGGGCACTCCCTCCGCATGCGTGTGTTCACCATCCTCCGGCATAGCCCCATGTTCGTGGTCGGTTTCCACTACGGGCAACGACAGCACGCCTAGCCCATGCCGGTATACCAGCTCTCCACCATGCCAGGCTGTGGCAGCCACCATGCCCCATGCAATCATCACCAGGCCGGTAAACCACCATACTGGTGTAGCATCCACTTTGTTGCGCCAGGCATCCCAACCGGCTACAACCGCCAACAACCCTAACGTTCCAAGTGCCCAGGCACGGTGAATCAGCATGGCGGCGTGCCCGGCCTCATCATGGTTTACGCTATTGAATGCCAGCCAGCCAAAAATCGCAGCCGGTATCACCGCCAGCGCGCCCAACCACAAGGTAGTATGAGCCAGAATGTTGCAATGTACCTCACATCTAGGGTTCCCCCGTGTGGCGATGGCTGCTAAGTGGAAGAGCGCTGAAACGCTAATCAGTGCAATGGGAAAATGCACCAGCAATGGATGCAGGTTAGGGATAATTTCAGGCATGAATGTCTCCATTTTTATCGAGTGTTATTTGTTTAACCAGCGCATATATGGCCGGAATCACGATTAAAGTCAGCACGGTGGAAGACACCATCCCACCCACCATGGGCGCGGCAATACGTCGCATCACCTCAGAGCCGGTGCCGTTGCTCCACATGATGGGTAGCAGACCTGCCATGATGGCTACCACTGTCATCATTTTGGGTCGCACACGCTCGACCGCCCCTTCCATCACTGCTGCGTAAAGATCGGCCACGCCGAATGGCTTGCCTTCATTATCCCGCTGTGTTTTGAGTGCCTTGTAGGCGTGATCGAGATAAATCAGCATGATGACGCCGGTTTCCGCGGCCACCCCGGCTAGAGCAATGAAGCCGACCGCCACTGCTACGCTCATGTTGTAGCCCAGCAAGTACATCAGCCAGATACCGCCCACTAGCGAGAAAGGCACGGATAACATGACGATCAGTGTTTCCGTCATCCGCCGGAAGTTTAGATACAGTAACAGGAAGATAATCAGCAGCGTAAGCGGAACCACAATTTTGAGGCGTTCCTTGGCACGTTCCATGTATTCGAACTGCCCGCTCCAGGTGACGTAATAGCCAGGTTGGAATTTGACCTGTTCGCGCACGGCCTGCTGCGCATCTGCTACGTAGCTGCCAATATCACGTCCGCGAATATCCACAAAGATATAAGCAGACAGCAAAGCATTCTCAGTACGTATGCTGGGCGGCCCTTTCTCAAGGGAGATGCGCGCCAGTTGCCCAAGCGGGATAAGTGCGCCACCCATGGTCGGCACCAGCACTTGTCGGGCAATGGTATCCGGGTCTGAACGCAGTTCGCGCGGATAGCGCGTAATGACACCAAAGCGCTCGCGCCCTTCTACCGTAGTTGTGATCATTTCACCACCAAGCGCGCTGGAGATGACCTCCTGCAGATCACCAATCGCCAGCCCATAGCGCGCCAGCGCCTGTCTGTCTGGTTCTATGACAAGATAAAAGCCGCCGGTAATGCGCTCGGCGTAGGCGCTGGTGGTGCCCGGCACACGCTTGACCACAGCTTCAATTTCTCTGGCCAGCTTTTCCATTTCACCCAGATCCTTGCCGAATACCTTGATGCCGATTGGCGTGCGAATGCCGGTGGATAGTATATCAATACGCGCCTTGATCGGCATGGTCCAGGCATTGCTCACGCCAGGTATCTGTAGCGCTTGATCCATCTCGGCAATCAACTTGTCTATATTCATGCCTGTTCGCCATTCGCTCTCAGGCTTGAGGTTAATCACCGTTTCAAACATCTCCAGGGGAGCCGGGTCGGTGGCGGTATTGGCACGGCCAGCTTTACCAAACACCGAAGCAACCTCGGGGAAACGCTTGATGATCTTGTCCTGGGTCTGCATGATTTCTGCTGCCTTGGTCACCGATAGCCCCGGCAAGGTAGCCGGCATAAACAGCAAAGTGCCTTCGTTGAGGGTCGGCATAAACTCGCTGCCGAGTTTAGTCAGCGGGTAGATGGACACGCCAAGCACCAGCAGTGCAGCCAGTATCGTGATCTTCTTCCAGCGCATTACCCAGGCAATGATGGGTCGGTACAGCCAGATCAGCAAGCGATTGATCGGGTTCTTGCGTTCCGGCATGATTTTGCCACGTACAAATAACAGCATCAGCACCGGTACCAGTGTCACCGAAAGCAGCGCTGCCCCCGCCATGGAAAAGGTTTTGGTAAAGGCCAGTGGCTGGAAGAGTCGGCCTTCCTGTGCTTCCAGTGTAAATACTGGCAGGAAAGAAACCGTGATAATCAGCAGCGAGAAGAACAATGCTGGGCCGACCTCTTTGCAAGCATCTATCATCAGTTGGGTACGCGGTGCATCTGGCGGTGCGCGCTCAATGTGCTTATGTGCATTCTCTATCATCACTATCGCGGCATCGACCATGGCGCCGATGGCAATGGCGATGCCGCCTAGGCTCATGATGTTGGAGTTAAGGCCCAGGCTATGCATGAGGATGAAAGAGATGAGTACCCCGACCGGCAGCATGACGATGGCCACCAGTGCGCTGCGCACATGCATCAGGAACAACACGCAAACCAGAGCGACCACCACGCTTTCCTCCAGCAGAGTCGATTTCAGGTTGGCTATGGCTCGGTTAATCAGGTCGGAACGATCATAAACAGATTCCACCGTGACGCCCTGAGGCAGACCGGGTGCGATTTCGGCTAACTTGTCCTTGATGTTTTGGATGACTTCGAGCGCATTTTGCCCATAGCGCGCCATGGCGATGCCAGCTACGACCTCCCCTTCGCCATCCAACTCGGTGAAGCCGCGCCGCTCGTCGGGTGCCAGCTCCACCCTGGCAACGTCGCGCAGCAATACCGGCGTGCCCTTGTCCGCCTTGACCACTAGGGTTTCCAGATCACCGATACCACGCAGATAACCCTTGCCACGTACCATGTACTCGGTCTCTGTCATTTCCACCACGCGCCCACCCACATCACGGTTACTGTCGCGAATCACCTGAGTGATGCGGGTGGGTGAGATGCCATAAGCCTGCAGCTTGCGCGGATCGAGCACCACCTGATACTGCTTGACGAAGCCGCCCACGCTTGCAACTTCAGCCACACCATGCACCTTGGTCAGCTGATAACGTAAATACCAGTCCTGTATCGCCCGCAGCTCTTCCAGCGAATGGTTCTTGGCTAGCACCACATACTGGTAAACCCAACCCACACCGGTGGCATCAGGTCCCAGCGTCGGTGTCACGCCTTTGGGAAGCTTGCCAGTGACTGCGTTCAGATACTCCAGCACGCGGGATCGCGCCCAGTAAATATCCGTACCATCCTCAAAGATGACATAAACAAAACTGGCGCCGAAAAATGAAAAGCCACGCACCACTTTCGATTTTGGTACCGACAGCATTGAAGTAGTGAGCGGATAGGTCACCTGATCTTCCACCACCTGCGGCGCCTGCCCTGGGTACTCGGTGTAAATGATGACCTGGGCATCGGAGAGATCAGGAATGGCATCCAGCGGCGTTTTGAGCAAGGAATATACGCCAGCACCGACCACGAACAGGGTCGCCAGCAGCACCAGAAAAACATTGCGTAACGACCAGGTGATAATGCGTTCAAGCATGTTAGTGACCCTCGTGGCTGGTCATGTCCGCCGGAACTGCAGGCGTTGGAGCGTGCCCACCCTCTTCTCCAAAGCTGCCTAGCGCCGCTTTCAGGTTGCTTTCCGCATCAATCAGGAAATTAGCCCGCACCACTACCTGTTCATCCTCGTGCAAGCCTTGCAATACTTGCGAGTAGCCGTCACTACGCAAGCCTAACTTGACTTCGCGCGGCTCAAACAAGCCTTCAGCACGTTGTATCAGCACCACTTTGCGCGTACCGCTATCGATAACGGCAGAATCCGGCACCGTCAGTACCTGCGATTTATCTTGCCCATTGAGTAGTTGCAGGCTGGCATACATTTCCGGTCTGAGTATTCCGCCGGGGTTGCTTAGCTCTACCCTCACCTTGGCAGTACGGGTCTCGGGCGTTACCGTCGGGTAGATATAAGCGATCTTGCCGGTCAGTTCTTTGTCCGGGTAGGCATCTACAATAATCTTGACCAATTGCCCGACATGCACCTGCGCCAGATCCTGCTCGAACACATCAGCGAGCAGCCAGATGGCCGTGAGGTCGGCAATCTTGAAAAGCGGCTCCCCCGGCATGAAGCGCATACCTTGTACAACGTTTTTTTCCAGCACGACGCCGCTCGCCGGGGAGTAAATGGTGAGTGTGCGGGTAGCTTTGCCATCGCGTTGCAGGCGCTGCAACTGGGCGGCAGAAATATCCCAGTTACGCAGGCGCCTGAGCGCACTTTCCGCCAGCTGGCCGACCCCAACCAACGACTCCTCTGTTCCGTTCTTGAGCGACTGGCGACCACCCCAGGCAATCAGGTATTCCTCCTGTGCAGACACCAGCTCAGGACTATAAACTTCCATTAACGCTTGCCCCCGACTCACTGGCTGGCCGGTCGCATTGACGTATAGCTTCTCGATATAGCCTTCAAACTTGGTGGTGACACTATGCTGGCGACGTTCATCCAGTTGAAACTGGCCGACGGCACGTACCGTCTTGACCAACTCGCGCATGATGACTGGTTCGGTTTTGACGCCAAGTTTTTGCACCTTATCGAGACTGATCTTTACCTGACCGGCAGCAGCCTGCTCGTCTGCATAGACCGGAATGTAATCCATCCCCATGGAATCCTGCTTGGGTACAGGCGAGGTGTCGGGCAACCCCATAGGGTTTCGGTAATACATAGGTTTGCGACTTTTATTATCCGCAGCTGAACTCTGAGCGGCTGGTACTTCATCTGCATAGACCGGCAGGTAGTCCATGCCCATGCTGTCCTTTTTTGGCCCAGGGGAGGTGTCAGGCAGGCCCATGGGATTGCGGTAATACAAAACCTGACGTTCGCTTTTCATCACCTCAGCAGCAGGTTTTTCCGACTGTTTTATCCCTAGCCAATAGCCTGCACCACTGGCCGCGGCCAGGCCGATCAACGCTAATGCAATCCAGATACCAGAGCGCTTCATAATTCTTCCCCTACCATTTTTTCTATTTCAGTAATGCGCAGTTCCTGTTCGACCTGGGCTTTTAATTTGTCTTGTCGTGCGCGCTTGATTGAGCGCTGTGCATCCAGCAAGGTAGCAAAATCCACCTTGCCAGCTTCGTAGCCAGCCAGTGCCGCCCGAAAAGTCAGGTCGGCCTGTGGCATAAGGGTGTCTGTAATGAGTCGCTCCTGCCTGTTGGCTGCTTCATATGCCAACAGGCTCTGTTGCAAATCCCCCGTGACCTGATTCGATATCGATTGCTGCCGTTCTTTTGCCGCGGATAACATGGCACCAGCCTCGCTCTCCTGTGCGCGGCGGGTATCGAAACGGATTGGAATATTGACTTCTACCATGGCCTCCCAGGTATCGATGTTGCTACCGCGCTGCGTCGGAGCGATACCCAGCGTGACATCGGGATAACGATTCTTATCAACCAAACGGCGAGTCGCATCTGCGGCTGCAATCTGCGCTGACTGTGTGGCAAGCAGTGGGTTAGTGCGCGACACTTTTTCCAGCAGCGATGCTTCCTCAAGCTTTGCCGGTGGAATATGGCGCAATGCTTGCGGCTCGGCAATCAGGGCGCGCTGCGGACGTGCCAGTGCCGTATTGAGCCGGGTCATGGCATGATGTTGTTCAGTTTCCAGATTGATGAGCTCGGACTGAAGGGTAGTTTTCTCCACCTGTGCCCTGATTACATCCTGCTGCGGCACCAGCCCGCTGGCATAACGTACCTGAGTGACGGCCTCAAGCTCGCCCAGCAACTGCAGGATCTCCTCATTGAGCCTCTTCAAGCCCGTGGCCTGATAATACTGGGCATAGGCAGTTTTGATCCTGGCATGAATCTCGGCCACCGTTGCCAGGCGCAGCCCCTTAGCTTGATCCAACTGCGCAGAAGCTACTTCTTTGCGCAAATCGCGCTTACCCCAAAGCGGGATGCTCTGCATCAAGGTATATTTGGTGCCAGTCCCTTTGCCAGGCAACGGATTAAACCGGTCAGGCGCACCCGGGCCAGCGAAATCCTGAAACTCGGTACGCAACACTGGGTCAGGCAACGCGCCAGCAGGCAAGATGCGCTCATTGGCAGCATCCACCTCATAGTTCATAGCCGCGAGTTCAGGGTTATGGGTATCTGCCCATTGCAGCAACTCTTGCACATTGGCGCCTATGGGGGCGTTGTATTGGCTATCGTCTGCTGCAGCCCAGCCTGGGAGCATGAGTGAAGCCAAAACCAGCCATAGCGATGGTAATGGTTTGTTCGTATTCATACATTTACCTGTGTCGTGAACATCAGGCCGAACATGCTTTCCTGTTCGGCCTGTATGACTTATTTAATTGGTTTGATCTGGTTAATGACCGGCCCACTAGTGGTTTTCGTAAGCTCGAATTCGACCTGATCGCCGACTTTGAGCGTATCCAACTGTGATTTGTCAGCCACGGGGAAAAACATGGTCATGGCAGGCCAATTCAGTTCTGGAACCGCCTCATGTTTCAGCTTCACCTTGCTTGCGTCTTTGTCTATCGCAATCACCTCACCTTTTACTAAATAGCTTTTCTGCTCCTCAGCCTTGGGATGGTGGGCATCGTTCGCATAAGTTGGTGCTGCTAAAATCCCGAGCAATGTTGAAGTAACTAATGCAATCAATAATTTTTTCATTTCATAATTCCTTTCTAAATATCGTTAAATGAGCGGGCCATTGCCCACCCAGTTCAATCAATGCATGTGCATATCGCCAGAGCCCATAGACATACAATCCATTCCCATCATCATGTGATGCTCATCCATCATCTGAGACATCATGTCATCCATGAGCTTTTGATGCTCACTCATCCATCCTTGATGCTCTTTCATAGACATTTCAGGCTTAGGTTTCATGGCATGCATGTTTTCCATGTTTTCCTTCATCATTTTCATATGCTCAGCCATCAGTTTCTGACGATCAGCACCTTTGGCAGCCTCAGCCTGTTGCAATTTTTGTTTTGCTTGAAGTACGCGCTGGGTCATCTGGCGCTGAAACTCATCAGGACCTGCATAAGAAACTACAGACATAAAGCTGATAGTACAGAGAGTTGCTGTTGCGATGATTTTGTTAATTGATTGTTTTTCCATGATTAATACTCCTATTTAAAATTAAAGTGTTCCGGCAATAGTTTAAGACTGCCAGAGCTTACTGTTCTCTGCTTCAGGGATCTTGATGCAGCAAGATTTGGATCTTGCATGAGCGTGGCATATCGCTTTTGATTTGGTGCAAAGACTCTTCAGATACTTCGGAGTTACTGATACGCACTTCACGGGTAATTTTGCTATCCGATGAGTTACCACTCTGCTGAGAATCTTGAGACATGACTCTTCCTCACATTGCAACAATCCGGGAAAGATTTAGCTTAGTTAAGATCAAGACATATAAACCGCTTATTGCGGAGATATCTGAACTTGAATGGCGAGCTAAACCACCGCTGGTCAAAACGTGCTGAAGAGTCGGTAGGTCGGTATTGCCCCATGTACGCGGGACACCCGAATTGGGAGTGACTTAAAACTAGACGACCATCAGCACTAGGCCATGGTCAGGCGGGGAGGTCGATAAACTGAAGTAAGGGTTGAATCGGGAATATCATAAGTCATTCGAAAATATAAAGCGTGTGAACTAATCAATTCCATAGAAAAGATATATGGTGTAATTGCTTGAGTGCCGCTCAGATAGCAAGAAAAACATTTGTTGCATGGTGCTTTTTTGTCGGAGTGGCTGCCATCATGCTGATGTTTGCTGGAATGATCGCAGTGAGCCATCGATGTCATCTGGTCGGAATCAACATGAATATCCATCTTCTGACCATGTACTTGACAAGCAGGCATAGCGATAGCCGCCAGACCTTGTAAGGGCAGGCAAAGTATAATGACGAATATCGTGATTAAACGACTGATTTTGGAATGCATCGGATCAATTTACTCGTAATTAAGAGATCAATCGCTTAGGTTGATTATATTGAGATATGATTTAAGCACAATCTACAAGTTCAATTCTAATTTAGTTGACCAATCTGAAGTTTGATTTAAATCAATATAGTTATCACAAGATAACGATCCAGTCCGTTTGCCAATTGGAGAGCACAAGTAAGTCGCAGACAAGAATGGCACAAAGCAACAAAGAAGGGCCCTGCTGGAATGCTTAAATCAGGATTGGCGCATGAGAGTCCGCCGTCGATAGCTGTCGTTTAATCAGAGGCCGCAGACGGCCAATAGCAGGCACTCAAAAAAGTTATCTCTTGACGCAATAGTCTCTTAGCTGTTTAATTTGAGTATGTATAAGAAATGCCGACGATTAATTGCTGTGATCACATTGGTGGCTGTTGCCGCCTCTGCGCTATGGGTAATCAACTCAGAAGTCCTGTTTGACGGAATGACAGCGGAGATTGCCGCGGCTGAGCATTTTGCATTGAACGTCGATGTAGGCGTTCAGGCAAGCGATCATGAGCAGTCCATGCCAGGACAGACCTGCAATCATGGCTGTCATGCTGCATCGCATTTGATAGGCCTTTTTGAAAACACCGATCTCGGATCCAATACACCACAACTTCTCCAGACTGTTGCGCTCGGCTCCCCAAACCAGCATGACAATCCGTTCCTGCAAGGCCCTTACCGTCCCCCTCTAGAAAACCCTCTCGTTTAGTTAACTACGACTGGTGCGGACTCGTTCCGCACCCTTGCTTGAATTGCAAGTTGAGAGGTATTACCCGTGTTTCATCTTTTATCCAAGATGCGCCTGCCATCCGCAGTTGCTCATCTACAAACCCTGCTATGGCTAGGGCTGAGTTGTATTTCATGGCAGTTGAATGCCGCACCCTTAACGCTGGAATCTGCCTGGCAGATCGCCGAGCAGAACAGTCCGGACCTTAAGCGCATCACGTCCAATCGCTTTGCAGTTGAAGGCGAATTAAAGGATGCCAGAGCGCCGCTCTACAACAACCCTGTCGTCAATTTCGAGGGCCGGCGTCGCAGTATCTACGAGCAGGGCCGCTCCGATCCGCAACGCAGCGAATGGGGAGGCGGCATTGCGCAAATATTTGAAGTTGCGGGTCAACAGGGCTACAGGCGACAGGCCGCTGCGAACCGTCGAGATGAACTTGAACAACAAATCGCTGAGACACACCGCAGTGTGCGCGCCCAGGTTGAGGAGCAATTCGTCAATGTACTGGCGATTCAGCGCCGGATCGAGACCGAACAGCGCACACTAGAACTTATTGAGCGTAATACTTCCCTGTCTAGGAAGCGTGTATCGGCAGGCGAAGACAGCAAGCTGGATGGCAACCTGGCCATCGTAGATGCCGAACGTGCGCGCAACCAGCTGAGTTTCCAGCAAGAGCAACTCACCCGCGCCCGTGCGGATCTGGCCGCATCCCTGCAGCTTCCACCCCAGGAACTGCCGGAAGTGTCAGGCAGCATCCCACCTGCACCACTGAATTACACTCTCGATGACTTGCTGAGATCTGTCGAATCACGACCAGCGATTAAAGCGTTATCGTTCCGGGAAAATTCCGCGCGCAGCCGGCTTGATCTGGAACGCAGTCTCCGTTATCCAGACCTGACTGTCAGCCTTAACAACAGCCGGGAAGCGGGCATCGTCGGCGACGACAACATCACTACTGTTGGCATCTCTTTGCCAATCCCCTTATTCCGTCGAAATGGCACTGGCATCGGTCGCGCCACGTCTGAACTCACCCAGGTCGAAGTGGACCGTTCTGTGGTGACAAGGGATTCCAAGGCACTTATCCAGTCCGCCTGGCTACGTCGGCAAAACCTGCAAGAGCGGTTTGATCGACTCAATCGGGAGGTATACCCGAAACTGGAAGAGAACCTGCGGCTATCCATGCTCGGATTCCAGAATGGCGAGATCGGTCTGCCCCAACTCCTGATCGTGCAACGCCAGACCATCGACGCCCAGCGTGATGTGGTCGAAGCTGAGCGTGATCTGCGCCTCACCCAGATCGAACTTGAATACGCAGCTGGCTGGCCAGTTACGTTCCCCACAGTGAATAAAGAGTAAGGGATCCTATGAATATCCAAGTACCAAAACTTCGTCATCTGCTTTTGATGTCCATTCTGGTCGCCACGACCGCAGGATGTGGAGCCAAAAAAGCCGACAGTCCCGAACAGAATGAACCGACAGAACAAAAAATCGAGCATCCTGGCGAGGAAGGCGCTATCCATTTAACGCCTGAAGAGAGCCAACGCGGAGGTATTGCCCTTAAGGAAGTACGTAAAGAAACGGTGCAGGATCAACTGATCCTGACCGCTAACATCGTGGCCAACCAGGATCGGCTGGCGCATGTCACGCCACGCGTGGAAGGTAAGCTGTCCAAGGTCATCGCCAACCTGGGTGACTCGGTTAACAGCGGGTCAACGCTGGCAGAAATCGACAGTATCCAGATGGGCGAAGCTCGCGCCCAATACCGCAGTGCGCAGAGTGAACTGTCACTGGCAAAAGCAAACTTCGAACGTATCGACCGCCTGTTCAAGGAGGAGGTAGTCCCTCAGAAACAATGGCTGGAATCCAAGTCAGCCTATGAGCGCGCCACCTTTGCTGCCCGTGCCGAATCCGAGCGCTTGCGGATGTACGGAGGGCTTGCCCAGCAGAACGGTTCGACCTACATCGTGACAGCCCCGTTCAAAGGAATTGTCATTGAAAAAAATGCCGTGATGGGCGAACTGGCTAAGCCTGCTGACATCATCTTCACTATCGCGGATATTTCAACCGTCTGGATCGAAGCCAATGTCGCCGAGAACGAACTGAGCAAGCTGGCGATCGGCAAGGAAGCGACAGTTTCCGTCACCGCCTATCCGGGATAAGTGTTCAAGGGCAAGGTCGGTTATATCTCCAATACCGTGGATCGTGATACCCGTACCGTCAAAGCACGTATTGAGCTGCCTAATCCGGAAGGCAAATTGCGCATCGACATGTATGCAAGAGCATCCCTCAGCATGTCGGGCTCCAAGGATGCGATGATCGTGCCGAAAGAAGCTCTGGTCATCATTCAGGGTCAGGACACGGTGTATGTCACCAAGAACGACGCCTATGAAGCCCGAGCAGTGAAGCTGGGAGACCGCCTCACCGATTCGGTCGTG
>JBAZTJ010000001.1:2750-62802 GCA_041662005.1 Candidatus Methylopumilus sp. | reverse complement strand
CATTCAATACTTTTTCTTTAATATTCAATTTTTTGAATCGTACTTATGGTGAAGATTTGTCTCGTCAACTTGAGCAGGCTAAATCGGTTTTCGAAAGCTTAGATCAGAATCAGCCTGTTTCAAGAGAGTTGATTAGCAGCTCATCAGCATTGCTTACAACGTTCTTAGACGCTTTGCAGTTGCAGCAAAAGTTGGTTCCGCCACTAGCCCCTATCACTTATAACTAAGGAGTAGGTTCTTGGCTTTAGAGAACGCGAGACAAGCCAACAGAGTATTTATTGCTCGGCTAGAAGCACAAACCATTGGACTTCAAAATGAAGTCTATCCGGGTAGGCATCCTGGACCGTACAAATGGTTGAAAATTGTTAGGGGTTTGATTGCGACTGCACAAGGCTATTTAACCGAGTCTGAGAACCCGGCTATATCTGACACAGATAAATCAAAATTAATTAATGACGCTGCCCAAATTGGGCAGTTTTCATTTGGAAAGCTCAAAGACATTTTAGGTGCCGAAGCTAGCGAGCTTCCACATCAAGTTATTAAGCCCCTACAAAGATGGCTAGATGATTTAAAAATCAAGGAAACCGTTTTTTTTCTGGCAGAGCATGCTCCAAATTATGAGCTAAGAATTTGGCCCAAAGGTCATTTTAGTCATTTCCATCATCCAGCTCAGTCTTTAACGGACGCATTATCTGAGGTTGAGTGGCCGTTTACTCGGATTACAGTTCCAGGACGTGCCCTAGGCATGCTTCCCTACTATGCTTTAGTTGCACATGAAGCAGGTCATGCGATATACGCAAGGGTCGGGCTAGACCTAAACGCAAATTCACAGCCCCAATTACAGACGTTAGTTGATCGAGTACAAGCCCGAATTGGGAGATCTTTAACAGTAAATGATACCGCTCTCAGCGAAATTGTAACAAACTGGGTAGAAGAGTTGGCTGCAGATGCTATAGCGCATTTCATAGCTGGCCCCGCATTTTACTTTTCGGCATTTGGCTTCTTTCAAATGTGTACAAGGGGCTACGGGGTAGGTACTTCACACCCACCTCATGACTTAAGACGATCAGTGTTATATGAACAAATGCTAGTTAATGGTGCAGCTGGAAGTAGCTATGCTGAGATTTTTCAGAAACATACAGGGGTTCCCTTTGACATAGAAATCAATAGTATTGGTATTCCAGCTTGTTCGAGTGGTGATAACCTGTTTGCTGTTTTGCAAATAAATTATGATGTACTCCCATCTTCCGTAATGACGGAAGCGATTCAGTACGTAACAGAAATATATCCCTATATTTTTAAAACAGTTGGAGATTATTTAAAGGTAGAGTGTCCTGACTTAATTTACACCCCTGAAAAATTAGACTTTGATCTGACGAATCATTTAGAGGCGCTATGCCATTTAATTCCCCCTATAGAGTTTAAAGAAGCGCAAACCGGGGAAATAAAGCCAGTAGTTCTATCTTCGATACTTAATGTAGGATGGGTTGCCTTACTTACAAAACTTGATCAAATTTCAGTCCAGCCTGGTCAGGTCGGTTCTATTCATACTTGGCAGATGGAGCGACTTCATTCCTTACTTATAAAAGCTGTGGAATTAGCAGAAGCCCGCAGAACTTGGGAGGAAGCTGTATGAGTTGCTTAAATACTGCAGAAATCCGTGCAAGACTAGAAGAAACTAACTTAAAACAAAGGCTAGTTGTAAGTCCTTTATTCTCATTAGAAGAACAAACTAAACCTGGTCAAGCTTCTATTGATGTTAGATTAGGTTTTGAATTTGCTCTAGTAAGCCCTTCCGTAGTGGGTGCTATTGATGAGTTAGAAGCTCAAGAACCTCCTATATTTGCAAATATGTTCAGGAAAGAGTACGTGACTCTTGGTTCTGGGATCGTTATACACCCTCATCAAATAATGCTTGCTACTACGCTTGAGTACATACGTTTGCCAGGTGATTTGATGGCTTATGTAGTTGGTAGATCAACTTGGGGGAGGTTAGGATTGATTGTTGCTACAGCGGTTGGAATTCACCCATTTTTTTCTGGCAGCTTAACTCTAGAACTTAGAAATTTAGGGGAAACTCCTTTAAAGTTGTATCCAGGCCAGACTATTGCACAATTGTTTTTCCATGAAGTTAACGATGATGGAGTTGATACTAGCCCTGGTCAATATGGCGGGACAGTTGATATGATTCCACAAAGGATTTCTTCGAAGGGCACTGAGAGCAAGCTCAGAATCCTTAAAGATAAATTTAAGTTATAGGCACTAAAATGCCGTTATTAAATACAGAATTAACCATCTGGGATATCAGTCATCGCTGGGCCGGTTATGATCCTTCTTCATTTCGACTTTCACATCAATTACTCGTTAAAGACTACTTTCAGCTACTTATTTCAGCTGTTTATAGCGCAGAAATCCTATGCCGAACGCTTTGCTTAGATAAGCGACCACAGAATTCAAAATCTGATCCTTCTTATTACATAAGAGGTTGGGATAAAGAATTAAATGATTGTCTATCCGGCAAACATTTTGATAAGACTTTTCTTAAATGGGCAGTTCTTGATCGAATGGATTTACTGGAATGGTGTGAAAGGCGTGGAATACCATTGCCCGACTTTTGGTTTCCACCTGGGTGGAAACTCGATTATGAAGTGCCAAAGGGCGGATATCCCGGCCATCGAATGAAGCATCTAGAGCCTGAGAATGACCGCACACCGGCCGCATTTACTTTTCGTTGGAACGATGAAGTTGATGATGAAGAATCCGATATCAACGTAGTGTCAGAAGAGGAAAATACCCCTCAACGCAAGTTGACACACATGCAATCAACCAAGATAGCATGCCAGGCCATAGCCATAAATATTTGGAAAATCGAAAACGACAAGACTATTGCTGACATGGCTCGCAGTAATGAGATTTTAGTATTAGGTGGGGCGAAACGATATTCTTATGAAGTCGTTAGGCGTTGGTTAAGTGAAGTTGCTCCTCCACATATAAAGGCTCGCCGGGGTCGCAGAAGCATTCAAGAAAATACTACGGAAGAGGATTAGGCATTTCGCCAAAGTCCGCGCCTCATCAATCTCTTAAATACTACGCAGTCCTTCCGTAGTATTTAATTTCCCAGCGTGTAATTTTTATCTGACCTGCAAAATATAACTATCTGAACTCCCTCAACGAAACAGGAGTTCAGAAATGAAAAAGCAAGACTCTCAAGACCTCACCGATTCGCGAGTCCCCGCCCGCACTGGCGCCAGCCAGGTGGACGGAGACCGCGAAGCGGTAGCGGTGCCTAGTAACACAGCTATTAATAACTGCAATGAAGTGTTTAGTGGTGTGAAGTTCTTACGGTGGGGTATAGATAGTTTGTACCTCTCCTATCAAGGTGAACTCTTCCCTGATGTAAATGAAAAGCTTAAAGCCCTTAAAGCTATTGCTCAATCTGATAGATTCCAAGAGCAAGCCCAGGCGCAATATGTGATCGGTGACCATATCTTTGAAGTGAAGGATAAGGGTTCTTCCTTCTTCAATTACATCCTAGAAGATAACGCCTTCCGCATACAGCTATCCAGACCAGGCAAAGCCGTTCCTATGGCCTATGTGAAGCTATCAAGTGAATACCTAACCCATAAGACTCCCGAAGATGCCGAGAAAGCCCTAAGCGTTGTGTTGTCGCAGTTGGGTAATCTTGAGCAGTCAGCGAATGTCAGTCGGGTGGATATGTTTGTCGATTTTGTCTCTGATCAGAATATGGAAGCCTGGGATAGAGAGGCTTGGGTCACTCATGCATCGTCTGTAACGTCTTATGCCATAGACAATCACTTCACAGGCTGGGCAATAGGACTAGGTGCGCCTATGGCGGGGCGGCTTTATGACAAGCTCTTCGAGATCATTAAAAGTAATAAGAGCTATCTCATCCCCTTATGGGAAAAGTGCGGTTGGCAACCAGGAGAGCCGCTATGGCGCCTAGAGTTTGAGTTTAAACGCCAGGTACTCACTCAAAAGGGCTTAAGGTCATTGGATGAAGTGCTCAAGAACCTGAATGGCCTATGGAGTTATGCCACGACAGAATGGCTCAAGCTCACGATCCCTAACCCTGAAGATAAAACCCGTTCACGCTGGCCTATCCATCCACTATGGGTTTGCTTGGCCTCCCTAGATTGGGAAACCAACGGCGGGCCATTGCAGAATAGATTCTCCAATGAGCGGACTCCAGAGGATCGTATCGCCTTGAATCGTGCTTTTAGTGCAGTAACCACCTGGATGGCAGCGCATGGCTTTACGGACTTTGATGAAGCTAAACCAGCATTCCAAATTGCGCTGACGCACTTTATCAATAATCGGGCGGTGGATTTTGGCTTGTCGTTTGAAGAGCTGATTAATGAGAAAGTCGCCCTCAAGGCGCGTCAATTTAATACGCTCAACAATATCCCAGATGAAGAAGAAAACCTCTCTGATGCAGCAAGAGCCTATCGTGAAGCATCCGACGGAGAATAACCCAGACAGCGGGCTGCCCTTGCCGCAAGTTCGTTGTCTGTCCAAAGAAGAGGCGGCGTCTTACCTAGGCATAGGTGTGACGCTCCTTGCAGAATTGAATATTCCAGCGGTGAAGTTTGGTCGCCGTCTGGTATATGACGTTGTTGACTTGGATATGTGGTTAGACGAATATAAGCAGCGAGGGCGAGCCGGAAAGGAACACTTATGGCTCGAAAACAAGAAGGACTCTACCAAAGGCCTGACTCTAGGTACTGGTGGATTAATGCAACGCTCCCGAACGGCAAAAGAGTACGAGAAAGTGCTGGGACTGAAATTAGAGGCGAAGCCGAAGCCTATCTAGCGAAACTGAAACTAGATTCGTATAGAGAGTTTAACTTTGGCATCAAATCACATCGATCTTGGCAGGAGGCGGTTGTAAGGTATCTCACAGTTAAAGCAGGATTAAAAAGCTTTAGGGATGTGAAACGTATTTGTGCTGGTCTTGATCCTTACCTTGGGAACCTCACACTAAACCAAATTAACGGTGATGCTGTGTGGGCAATTACTCAAGGTTTAATGAAAAAAGGTAACAAACCAGCTACGATAAATCGCTATTTAGCGCTGATACGAAACTTGCTGAAGACCGCAAGAGACGAATGGCAATGGATAGATAGCATTCCTAAAATTAAGCTATTGCCTGGTGAGGTTGAGCGGGATCGTTGGCTGACAAAAGAAGAGGCTGACCGATTAATTGCGGTTTGCCCTTCACATTTGGCAGCTTTGATCCGCTTTGCTTTATCTACTGGCTGTAGGGCAAGTGAGATTACTAACTTGGAATGGAACCGAGTGGATTTGTCGAGAGGCACAGCTTGGTTAAACCAAACCAAAAACGGGACGCCGCGAGGTGTTCCATTAAATAATGATGCAATCCATGTTTTAGTTGAGCAGTTAGGAAAGCATCCTAAAGCTTGTTTTACTTATCAAGGGCAACCGATTAGCCGAAGTAATTGCAATTCGGCTTGGTATAGAGCACTTGAAGAGGCTGGGCTTGAGGACTTTCGCTTCCATGATCTTCGTCATACTTGGGCTTCCTGGCATCGTCAAGCAGGGACAAGTTGTGATGAGCTTAAAGATTTAGGGGGCTGGAAAACTAGATCAATGGTTGATCGTTATGCAAAGTTTGCAACTGAGAATCTGAAGACAGCAGCATCAAGAATTGAACGTAACTTACAGCCAGTTCTTGATCCGTCACATTTTTGTCACGGTCACTAGAAATTAAAAAGGCCTAGCATGACGCTAGACCTAATCTTAATGGTGGCCGGGGGCAGAATCGAACTGCCGACACGCGGATTTTCAATCCGCTGCTCTACCGACTGAGCTACCCGGCCAACTGTGCGAAAGCTTGTAAATAGCCGTTGTAAATCTCGCAAGGTGCGCATTATAGCAAACTTCATTAAAAAGTGTCCGAAATGTCCCACAATTTATTAGCGGGATAGAAAAATATATTCAGGGAGTATGGTTTTTGCCTGTGGTGTCGGCATTTGCCTTCAGCAATTTCCCATCAACAATGTAACGTTTAAAAAAGCTCGCACTCGGGTATGCTCACCCCCATCTTAATAAATTACGTTGAACATGCCTAAATTTAGTATCACTGCACTTGCTAGCGCTACACAAGACATCACTGGGCCTGACCAGGCTTTAGCTGCTGCACTTATCCAGAAAATCAACAATAAGACCAAACCATTGGGGGCGTTAGGGCGGCTGGAGAGTCTCGCGCAACAAATCGGCCTGGTGCAGAATACCTTGACGCCGATATTGAATCGCCCGGTGATGATGGTGTTTGCCGGCGACCACGGTATTGTTGAGGCTGGTGTAAGCCCATATCCGCAAGCCGTTACACAGCAGATGGTGTTGAATTTCCTGGCGGGTGGTGCGGGCATCAATGTATTTGCCAAGCAGAATAATATGGAAGTGCGAGTGATTGATGCTGGCGTGAATCACCAGTTTGCGGTGCATCATGATTTGATCGATGCCAAAGTAGGCATGGGTACGCGTAATTTCCTGCTTGAGCCGGCCATGACAGCGGCGCAGTGCGAACAAGCGCTCACGCGTGGGGCGAGGATGGCGCAGCATGAGATTTCCCTGGGCAGCAATGTGCTGGGCTTTGGTGAAATGGGCATCGGTAACACCTCTTCGGCATCGGCATTGATGGCGGTCTTGTGTCAATTGCCGGTCGAGCAATGCGTGGGGCGCGGCACTGGCCTAGACGATGCCGGCTTGCAAAAAAAGATTGGCGTAATTACGCAGGCGCTGCAACATCACAAGCTGAGTGGCGCTGATCCAACCGAGGTGTTAGCCACATTTGGCGGTTTTGAGATCGCTATGATGGCTGGTGCCATGCTGGGTGCTGCCGAGCACAAGGCCTTGCTGCTGATTGACGGCTTTATTGCCACTTCTGCTTTGCTGGTGGCGGCCAGATTGCAACCAGCCATTCTCGATTATTGTGTATTCGCTCATTGTTCAGATGAGTCTGGCCACCGCCTGTTATTGCAGCAATTGGGTGCACAGCCCTTGCTGGATTTGGGCCTGCGACTTGGCGAAGGCACCGGTGCTGCGCTGGTATACCCGTTATTGCAGGCGGCGGTGGGTTTCCTCAATGAGATGGCGTCTTTTGAGTCGGCGAATGTCAGTCGCCAAGGCGAAGATTAAATCTTGCCGGGCATGAAAAACCAACCATGAAAAAAGAGTGGCGCTTATTCAGTCTGGCGGTCGGCTTCTTTACGCGTATCCCTGTGCCATCAGTCCCGGACTTCCAGGAATCTGACCTCAATCATTCTGCCAAGTATTTCCCTTTGATCGGTGTGCTGGTGGGCGCGCTGGCGGCTATAACCTACTGGCTGGGAGTCAAGGTTTTCCCAGTGGAAATCGCGGTGATCCTGAGTATGCTGGCGACTATTTACATGACAGGATGCTTTCATGAGGATGGCCTGGCAGATGCGGTAGATGGCCTGGGTGGCGGCTGGCAGAAAGAGCAGGTGCTTACCATCATGCAGGATTCGTGCATAGGCAGCTACGGCGCAGCGGCACTGATATTGGCTTTGCTGACCAAGTTTGAGGCATTGAGCCATATTGCCGGAATACAAATACCCTTGGTGTTAATCGCAGGCCACGCATTAAGCCGTTATGCCGCCATGCTGGTGATTTATACCCAAAGTTATGTGCGTTCAGCAGGCAAATCAAAGCCACTGGCCACCAAATTAAGTGTTGGTGAATTAGTGCTGGCCACTGGTTTTGGCCTTGCTCCTTTGTTGCTACTGCAAGCCCAACTGTTGTGGGCGCTGTTGCCGGTGGTGTTAGTTTGGTACTGGTTTAGCCATACATTGAAACGGCGTATCGGCGGCTATACCGGCGATTGCCTGGGCGCTATGCAGCAGCTAACGGAGATTGCGTTTTATCTGGGTATTCTGGCATTCGGTTCATCAGCATGGAGTGTTGCATAAATGGAGTTGTATCTTGTTCGCCATACCACGCCGGATGTCGTGGCCGGTATCTGCTATGGGCAGACTGACCTGGATGTGGCCGCCAGCTTTGCACAAGAGGCTGAAGAATTGCATGAAAAATTAAAGCATTTGCAGCGCCCTATGCTCTACAGCAGCCCGTTGCAGCGTTGTCTCAAGTTGGCAAGTGCAACGGCTGAGCAATTGAATTTTGGTGAGGTGAAGCAGGACTCACGGCTGCTGGAGCTGCATTTTGGCGAGTGGGAAATGCAGGCGTGGAATGATATTCCACGCGGGGTTATCGATGTGTGGGCGGAAGAGCATGTGATGAAGGCGCCACCGCAAGGGGAGTCCTTTCATGCGCTGCATCTGCGTGCCAAAAGTTTTCTGGACGAGGTGGGGGCTATCGATGGTGCTGGCCCGGTAGTGGTATTTACCCATGCCGGGGTGATACGCGCGTTGGTGGCCGAGGCGCTGAATTTACCCTTGATGCATGCCTTTCGCTTGCAGATTGGTTATGCCAGCATCACGCAAATTATCGTGGAAGACAACGTGACGCGTATTGGCTTCGTCAATCGTTAAAGCCCTGCTTATTCAAGCGTCCTGTACATTAGAATTTTTCAGTGCAGCTTCCAGCCTTTCCCATCCTGCGTCAGGTGGCAAGCCAAACCTGAGCGCAGACCACTCCTGAAACAGCCGTACCCAGATGCCCTGCCTGGCAAAGTATTGGTGCCAGGCTTCGCCATTCCTGGTAGGTACCCACTGGTAAAGCGCATGGCTAGCTTCAGGCACCAGGCCATGTTGGCTTAACAGGCTATGCAGGCGCTGGCTATTGGTATTCAGGTTGCTTCTGGTGGCGCGCTGCCATTGCGAGTTTTGCAGCGCATGTCGGGCAATAAAGCGCGCAGGTCCGGCGATAGGCCATGGGCCCAGCGTGTCTTCCAACTGATCAAGTAAGGATGGTGGCGCCAGTACAAAACCTACCCGGGCACCGGCCAGGCCAAAGAATTTACCCAGTGAGCGCAGGATGATCAATCCGGGTAAATGCGCGTAGGGTGCCAGACTAAACTCAGGCGTGCAGTCCATGAATGCTTCGTCAATTACCAGCCAGCCGCCTCTTTTTGCGAGTTTGGCATGCCATGCCAGCAAGGTAGCCGGTGCAATCATGCCGCCGGTTGGGTTGTTAGGGTTGCAAACCACCAGTACATCTGCGGCGTTGAGCAAGGTCTCGGATGGGGTACCTGAATAGCGGGTGACCTGGTGGCTATTCACCGTCCAGTTTCTTGCATGCTCGGCGTACATCATGTCAGGCATCGCTACCTGGCAAGCGCTGCGCAATTTGGGCAATGCCTGGATAGCGGCTTGCGAGCCGGCGGTAGCCAGCAGATGCCGGGTATCGTAGTAGGCTAACGCCGCCTCATGCAGGCCATCGTCGGCAAGTGGCAGTCGTTGCCACAACAATGGCGGGATTTCAGGGATAGGGTAGCCGTTGGGGTTGATGCCGGTGGATATATCCAGCCAGTACGCCAAGGGGATGCCATGTTGCGCTGCAGCGCTGGCGAGGTTGCCGCCATGCTCAAGCACTGTAGGCTCCCGCGCCAAGATGAATTAAGCCCATATAGATAAATATCGTAATCACGCACCACAATAGCATGCTGTGCTCCACCAGTTTAATGGCCGAGGCAATATGCCTGGGTTGTGCCTCATCGCCGATGCCTAATGTCGGCCTTACCTTGATTTCACCATGATAGGAAGCCGCACCCCCCAACTGCACATTCAATGCGCCTGCGCCAGCTGACATCACAGGTCCGGCATTGGGGCTGTACCAGGTGTGGGCTTGTTCGCGCCAGCACTGCAAGGCTTGTTTAGTATGGCCGCACAGTGTGTAGCTTAAGGCAGTCAGCCTTGCTGGAATGAGGTTGAGCAGATCATCCAGTCGTGCTGCGGCCCAGCCAAAGTAAATGAAACGAGGTGTGCGGTAACCCCACATGGCATCCAGCGTATTGGCTAGCCGGAAAAGCACGGCACCGGTTCCGCCGAAAAGCAGGAACCAGAAAATCGCGCCGAAAATCGCATCATTGCCATTTTCCAGTACCGATTCCACGGTGGCAGTGGCGATTTCAGATTCACTTAGATTCTGTGTATCGCGACTCACTATCATGCTGACGCCCAGCCTCGCTTTGGCAAGATCTTTGCTTATTAATGCGCGGTAAATACGCAAGGCATGCTCTTTTAAGCTGCGTGCACCAATGGCAAAATAAAGCAGCAGGCTATTGGCAACCCAGCCAAATTCGAGCTCGCCGATAGTCAGATGAGTGATGAAATAGCTGAAAACAATGAATGGGCAGATGACTAGTAGCCACGCAGCCAAACCCAGCAAGCGGCCGATTAAGGGGTGTGCAGATAGGTTGCAGCGCTTTTCCAGCCGGCTGGCAAGGTGGCCGAATCCGACTAGGGGATGCCAGTGGCTGGACTCACCTAGTACCCGGTCCAATAGCAATGCCATCACCAGAATTAAGGGTGCAGAGTTAAGCCAAGTAATGGGATAATGAGCGAATGACATCAACTAAAACAATCATGGTTCAGGGAACCACTTCCGATGCGGGAAAAAGCACGCTGGTAGTGGCGTTATGCAGGTTATTGTATCGCAAGGGGCTGAGGGTTGCCCCGTTCAAGCCACAGAATATGGCACTGAATTCTGCGGTGACCATTGATGGCGGCGAAATAGGCCGCGCCCAGGCAGTACAGGCAATGGCCTGTGGCCTGGAGCCGCATTCTGACATGAACCCGATATTGTTGAAGCCGAATACGGATACCGGTAGCCAGGTGATCATCCATGGCAAGGTAGTCGGTAATATGGAGGCCTCTGGCTACCATGACTACAAGGCCGTTGCCATGAATGCGGTGATGGAGTCATGGCGGCGCTTGCAGGCCCAATATGATCATGTGGTGGTGGAAGGGGCTGGCAGTCCGGCAGAGATCAACCTGCGTGAGGGCGATGTTGCCAATATGGGGTTTGCCGAGGCGGCCGATTGCCCGGTGATACTGATTGCCGATATCGATCGCGGCGGGGTATTTGCGCATATCGTGGGCACGTTGGCTTTGCTTTCAGAGAGCGAGCGCAATCGCATCATCGGCTTTGTGATTAATCGCTTTCGCGGTGATATTGCCATGCTTAAACCAGGGCTGGAGTGGCTGGAAAAGGAAACCGGCAAGCCGGTCATCGGCGTGCTGCCTTATTTGCAGGGCTTACATATTGAAGCGGAAGATGCCGTTGCCGACAACGGCACGCTCACCACCTATGGTGAAATCAAGCTGCGCGTAGTGGTGCCCATCGTGCGCCATATCTCCAATCACACCGATTTCGATGCACTAAGGCTGCACCCGGATGTGGATTTTCACTTTGTGCGACTGGGTGAAGCCATTCCTCCTTGTGACCTGATCATACTGCCAGGCAGCAAGAATGTGCGCGGCGATCTGGCCAGCCTGCTGGAACATGGCTGGCGGCAGATACTGGCGAAGCATCTGCGTTATGGCGGCAAGGTATTGGGCATTTGTGGTGGCTTCCAGATGCTGGGCCAGATGATTCATGATCCGCATGCGCAGGAAGGTGAGGCCGGTTCCAGCGCAGGTTTTGGCTGGCTGGCGATGGAAACCACGATAGAAACAGAAAAGCGCCTGGCTCGAGTCCATGGCAAGATGGCATTCGCCGATGCCACCATCACCGGTTACGAAATCCACATGGGGGTCAGCCATGGTGATGCGCTGGATAACCCGGCGCTATATATCGATGGCAAGCCGGAAGGTGCAACTTCAGCCGATGGGTTGATCGTTGGCACGTATCTGCACGGCATATTCGATCATCCTGAATCTACCGCCGCATGGATCAAGTGGGCCGGTAAAGACACTATCAGCGAGCCTTATGATTACTTTGCGTTGCGTGCTAGCAGTATGGATATGCTGGCCGATAGTGCAGAGCAGCATCTGGATTGGGATATCATCAACCAGTATCTGTAAGCCTACTTAAACTTAACTTAGGGTAAGAGGTTACTTAAGTTTGAGCGGCAGTCCTGCGGCTATAAACAGTACCTCATCGCTAATCGCAGCCACGGCCTGGTTCAGTCGGCCGGCTTCGTCCTGGAACTGGCGATTGATCTCCCCCAGCGGCACGATGCCCATGCCGACCTCGTTACTGACCATGATAATCTTGCCTGGCAACGTAGGCAGGGTTGCCAATAGCTGCTTACGCTGTAAAGCCCAATCCACGCCATCTGGCGGCGCACATTCCGGGCAGATGCATTGCGCCAGCCACAACGTCAGGCAATCGATGATGAGGCACCGCTCCTGACTTGCCTCCGCAATCAATGTTTCGGCCAGCCTGTGCGGCACTTCAACCGTTAGCCAATCACTGGGGCGGCGCTCTTTGTGATGGGCAACGCGGTTGCCAAACTCAGCATCGTAAACCTGAGCCGTGGCGATATAAGTCACAGGCATACCGCTCTCTGCCGCCAGTTTTTCTGCATAGGCGCTTTTGCCTGAGCGTGCGCCGCCAAGAATCAGTTGTAGAGGCATGATATTAGCTCCAATGTTTGCTATGGGCCTGCCGTGCGCCCCACTGCTGGATAATGGCCTGTAGTTGCTTCAATCCATGCGTAATCAGCGATGGCCCCGGCTGCAGGATATCGGCTGACTTTATCTCAACTACAAAACCGTTTTTAACGGCGGGAATCTCTGCCCAGCCCTCGCGTGCCATTACTTGCTCAGGCTGGAACTTCTTGCCGCACCACGAGCCAATAATGATGTCCGGCATGCGCTCTACCACCTGGTGCGCCTGTATGGTGCGCTCGCTGGCGCTATGGAATTGTGTCAGTTCGGGGAAGCAATCCTTGCCGCCGGCGATCTCGATTAGCTCAGCTACCCAGCGGATACTGCAGATGATGGGGTCATCCCATTCTTCAAAATACACTTTTGGGGTTGCGAGCAGATAGCTTGCGGTTTCACGCACCTGGGCGATGGTATTCTCCAGTTCGGCAATGAGCCTGGCAGCCTTATCTGATGCGCCTACCAGGGCACCCACTGTGGCGATCATATTCAGTACTTGATCTACAGAGCGCTGGTTGAATATATGTACCTCTACCCCGGCGCGGATGAGGGAGGCTGCAATGTCGGCCTGCAAGTTAGAAAAGCCGATGACCAAATCGGGTTTTAAATCGAGAATCTTGTCGATTTTTGCACTGGTGAATGCCGCGACTTTCGGTTTTTCCTTACGTGCGATGGCGGGGCGTGTGGTGTAGCCGGAAATGCCTACGATGCGGTCTTGCTCGCCCAGCAGGTAAAGTACCTCCGTGGGCTCGGTAGTCAGGCAGACAATACGCTGTGCATATCTCATTTTTGAGTCTCGCCCCAGTGGTTTTCCATGACCATCTCAGCCAGTGGTTTTTCGGTCGTCCAACCTTCTTCTACCAGCATGGGTTGCGCATAAAACCGGCCTACATGGCCGATACACAAAATAGCCAGTGGTTTTGCCCCTTCCGGCATATTGAGCAGCGTGGCCAATGTCAGCGGGTCGAACATGGATACCCAGCCCATGCCTAGGCCTTCGGCACGTGCGGCCAACCACATATTCTGTATCGCGCAGCAGACAGAGGCAATATCCATCTCGGGCAAGGTGCGGCGGCCGAAAATATGCTGCTCGCGTTTGTCGCATAATGCGGCCACCAGTAACTCGCCGCACTCCATGATGCCCTCTACCTTCAGCCGCATGAACTCAGCCATGCGTGCCGTGGTTTCATACTCACCCACCGCCTTGGCCGTGTTGATGCGCTCTTGCTGCACCAGCTCGTAAATCTGTTTGCGTACTTGCAAATCGGTAATGCGGATGAATCGCCACGGCTGCATCAGGCCCACGCTAGGGGCATGGTGGGCGGCACGGAGCAGCTTGGTCAGCAGTTCAGGTGCGATCTCACCCGGCACAAAATGTCGCATATCTCGCCGCTCGGCAATAGCGCGATAAACCGCCGCGATCTCAGGGTCTGAAAATCTCATGGTGCTCATGACAAAAATAAACTCGCTGCTGCTGCCGGGTTGGAGGCAAAGTAAAAGTGTAAGAAGCTGGCCCTGACGGCGCCAGATTTGTATAGCGCTTCACCTTTTCCAAAGTTGGTTTCAGCCAGCTTGAGCGGGGCTAGCCCAGTTTCAAAGCTGCCGTAATGAAAGGTGTGTGCACCCAATTTACCAGGCTCCAGATCAAGATGTTGCACGCCCAAGCCTTGCAAACGTTGCTGCATGCTACTGGTACCATCCAGCAGTCCGAATGTCGGCTGTCCGTTGATGGAGTGGGAAAGCACCATCATGCCTCCACATTCGGCGAGTATGGGTTTCTGCTGGTTGAATGCCGCATGCAAGGCCGCGCGCATACTTGTGTTGAGGCCAATTGCGTCAAGGTGCAGCTCCGGATAGCCGCCTGGAAGCCAATAGGCATCAGCCTCTGGCAGAGTTGCATCATGCAGCGGTGAGAAGAACTCAAGTGTGGCCCCCATGTCGGTTAAGCATTGCAGGTTGGCAGGGTAGATAAAGCAAAAAGCTGCATCCCGTGCGATGGCGATGGTTTTACCTGCCAGCAGTTTTGGGATAGCTGTATTTTCAGGAGAGCTAAAGCTGACCGGTGGTGGTAGCGGCAACTCGCTGGAGCTTGCTAATGCCATTGCCGCAGCTTCAATCCTGGCATCCAGGTCTGCAATTTCTGTTGCGCGGAACAAGCCCAGATGGCGTTCCGGTAGCGTATAGGCTTCATCCTGGGGTAATGCGCCCAGCCAGTTTAAATGCGGTGGCAGGTTATCTCGCAGCATATCGGCATGCCCCAGGCTACCCACCTTGTTGGCTAGAACCCCGGCGGGCACTAGCGCTGGATTGTAAGCCAGCAAACCAGAAGCCAGCGCGCCGAAAGTCTGTGCCATGCCGCTGGCATCGATACTGAGCATGACCGGCAGGCCGTAGCGGAGCGCAATATCGGCACTGGATGGCGTGCCATCAAACAGGCCCATCACCCCTTCCACGATAATGACATCAGCGCTGGAGGCCGCTTGGTAAAGCAAAGCCTTGCCATCTTGTTCACCGCACATGGCGAGGTCGAGATTGAATACGGGGTGGCCAGTCGCTTTTTCCAGCACCATGGGGTCAAGGAAATCCGGCCCACATTTGAAAGCGCGTACTTGCAGGCCACGATTGCGCCAGGCACGGGCCAATGCCGCAGTCGTCAGGGTTTTACCTTGACCGGATGCCGGTGCGGAAACCAGAAGGGCTGGGCAGGAGATGCTTTTCACGCTACTTCACACTTGAGCAATGCCGTATTGCGGCGATATTTGCATGCGAACTACCACTCTATGCCGGGCATGGCTTGCACGCCGGCCTTGAACGCATGTTTCACCAGATTGATTTCACTCACGGTATCCGCAATGTCAATCAATGCCTGCGGTGCAGCGCGGCCAGTAATCACTACATGCTGCATGGGTGGGCGGTTTTTCAGGGCGAGGCAGACTTCATCAATGCTCAGCCAGCCGTATTTGATTGCATAAGTGAACTCGTCAAGAATGACCAGATCGGTGGCAGCGTCATTCAGGTAACCTAGCGTTTTCTCCCATGCGGCACGTGCGGTTGCACGATCACGCTCGGCATCTTGTGTTTCCCAGGTAAACCCTTCACCCATCACATGCCAGGTAAGGTTGGGCATATTGCGGAAAAATGCCTCTTCTCCTGTATCAGAGCGGCCTTTGATGAATTGCACCACAGCGGCATGCATGCCGTGGCCTAGCGCTCTTGCCAGCAGGCCAAATGCGGCGGTAGATTTACCTTTGCCGTTACCGGTGTGGATCAGCAGGAGGCCGCGTGAAATCTGCGCGGCATTGATACCTGAGTCGACAACCGCTTTCTTGCGCTGCATACGCGCAACATGGCGGCTGTCTTTTTCACTGCCGCCAGTTTGGTCCTGGCTCACGCGCGTGAGGATTTTTTCAGCAACAGGCTGTTGCCGAAGAGGCGAATAGCAACCCACGCAACGCCAAGGTACATCATGGCGTAACCGACGTAGGGGGTGTAATACTGGGCAACGCGTTGTGAAAACTCGATCACTGAAAGTGAGCTGACCTTGTCTGAAAAGCTGTACCAGAAGGCATTGGACATGACAAACGCTACACTCGCCGCCGCCCAGCCGAATACGGCATAAGGCATTATGGCAAATGGCTGTTCACGTTTCGCCAGGAATCGGCCAGCACCCCAAACCAGTGCATAGGTTGGAATCAGCCCCCAATAGCCTGGGGACATGCAGTAGTCTGAAACACCTTTCCAGCCTAGCGCATAAGCATCCATCGCAAACGCCGCTGCGATGGCAATACCAAGCCAGCCAGTACGTGCTATCAGCAAGCCGCCAAGAAACAATACGGCCAGCGTGGCATCAGGCAGGTAAATGCTGTCGCCAAAGTGATTGGTCCGTGTTAGTAAGATTAATGCGATCAATATTGCACCAACCCACAGGGAATTTTGTTTGTTTGAGAACATGTATAACTCCTTTAATAATTAACAATATTGTAACCCTTATCAGGTTGTTTTGCCTGGCAAGGGGTGAGGCCTAATTTTTTGGGGAATACCGCAGGCTTACGAAAATATTTGTTCCTGGGGTATTGTAGTCAGGTGAGGTTGGGCTGAATGAATTTGCAGTAGTGGCAAGCGCATAAGTGCGGTCAAAAAGATTGTTGATGCGCGCATTGACCGACCAATCCTCATCAAGCTTATATTTTGCTGTCACATTAAATAATGTGTAGCCAGCTAAAACGAACTCATTGTCAGCATCATTAAAACGTTTTCCACTTGCGAGGATTTCGCTGCCAATTTCCAGATTTCCCCAGCTTTGTCCTAACCACACCGAGCCATGTTGCCTGGCTCGGCGGGAAAGTATCTTATCCGTATCGTCATTTCTAGGATCCTGTATGTCAGCGCTGGCACGTAAATGGTAATTGGCGAACCAGCCCTCGTAAGCTAGCGTCAGGCCCTTGATAGTTGCCGTGCCTACATTGACCGGGAAGTCGTTTGCGATGCCCTGGCTACCAACTAGCAGGTTATTAATTTCATTGTGGTATGCGGTGGCAGAAACTCGGTGGTGTCCCTGGTCGTAAGCCAACGATATTTCTTTGTTGCGTGAGGTTTCAGGCTTCAGGTTTGGGTTGCCTTGGTAAGTGAATCCGAACCCGAAATCCTGAAAAGGCCAATACAAGTCATTAAATGTTGGTGCTCGGAACGCGGTGCCATAGCTGCTGGATACACGCCAAAATGAGTTCAGGCGATAGCCGTAACCAATATTTCCGGTTGTGTAGTTACCAAACTGTGAGTTGTTGTCACGCCTAAGCCCAAATTTGAATGCATGTGCGTCTTGTTCTAGCAGGTAGCTGGCAAGATAGCCATTATTGCCCCGGCTTTTTTGGGTGAAATCAACGTCAGCTTTTACCTTATCCTCAAGCCTGTCATAAGCCAAAATCAACTTTCCTAGTGGAAGCGTAATGTCATTTTGCCATGAGTATTGGCGTTGTTTTGTGCGCAACGCGCTCTCACCAAAGCTACCTTCGCTTTTTAGGTCATCCATGCTTTCGCCAAGTCTGAGGTTGCTAATCCAGGCATTCATTATTTTATTTTTGCTGGTCAAGGCAAAGCTTTGCTGACGTAAGTCTTGATTGGCAGGAAAGTTGTTACCATCAAAGTTATAGTGCCCCTGGGATGTGTAAGCTTGAGCTCCGACTTCATGCCCTTCGGCAATGGTGTGCGTGATATTTCCATTAAAGCTTAGATTCCGAAAAGCATCTCGGTCTTTATCTAGTCCGGTATGCGTTCTTAAAGATGAAATGCCATCCGTAGTTTGCGAGGCAACGCCAAGAGAAAAGCGCGTACTACCAGTTACGCCACTGACACCTGCTGATGCCTGCTGTGTATTATTGCTACCATAACCCACTGACGCGGACAGGCGCGGTTCTCCCTTACCTTGCTTTGTGAAAATCTGAATGACTCCACCAATCGCATCAGATCCGTAAAGACTAGACGCTGGCCCCCTGACAATTTCGATATGATCAATTTGCTCAGGCAGGATTTGACTAAAGCTGGTAGTTCCCAAAGTGGCAGAGGCTACGCGCATACCGTCAATTAAAACTACGACAGATTGTGAGTTGGTGCCTCGTATGTGGATGTTGGAAGTTGCGCCTACCCCGCCGTTCGACTCAATCTCAATGCCAGGTTGTGTGCTCAACAGTTCGGCTAAAGTGGACTGGCCAGCACGTTCAATTTCCTCTCGACGTATCACAGTGACATCGGCGAGTGCGCTGTCACGAGGTTGCACAATACGGCTGGCAGTTACAACAACATCATGTGTCTGTGTAGATGTTTCTGCAGCAAAAGTATTGGAGGTAAAAATCAGGCCAATCAGGCCTGATAAGGTGGTTTTGTTCATGGTGGTTCCCAGCTTGTGGCATGCGACCCCGCATGCCAATATCAAAAAAGGAAATACCCAGGGTGAGCCTAAGGTGAACAGAGGATAGAGCGTACAGAACGAAGGCCGGAATTATGAATATAGGCATTGCGTTTGAGTACCGTCACCCCGCGGTATTTCCAAGCATAGGTCGTTAGGCCGGTCTCCGGGCTCACAAGATTTGGTTCATCGCCTCCCAAACAATTTGCTGATTTAATCAGCTAGTTCAGTGGCATGTGGATGAACCCACGCTTGCTTACCGTTGCGGGGGCAGCACAGGCATTGTATTGATAATAATTCAGCAATACGCACCTGTTTCCCAGTTTCACCTAGTCATTGATTCATGACATCAGCACCTGACAACTTGAATCGATTATAAGTGATTCAAGTTCAGCGCGGCAAAAATATTTTTTGCCGTTAACATCTTGTAATACTTTCAAAATTAACGCTTAGCAGTTGACCATACAGGCTTTTTACAATTATAGTGCTGCCATGGATACGGATTTAAAAGCTTTAGAGGAAAAGGTAGCGCAGCTGGTTGCCTTATGCCAATCCTTGCGCACGGAGAATCTCGAGTTGCGGCAAGCGCTTGCGCAGGCGCAAGATGAAACCAAACAAATCAGGGAGCAAATGGCAAAAGCCAGTACCCGTCTTGAGGCCCTTATTGATCAATTGCCAGAGGGTGCAGTATGAGTGATACAAGAGGTGTTGATGTCAACATCATGGGGCGTGAATTCAAGGTTTCATGCTCTGAGGATGAACGTGAAGGTTTGATTACTTCAGTGAACTACCTTGACAAGAAAATGCGTGAAATACGGGATACCGGCAAGGTTATCGGTGTTGAGCGTATTGCCATCATGGCAGCATTGAATCTGGCGCATGAGTTGTTAACCACGCGCAGTGGCGGCGTTGACATCGGTGATTTGAAGCGTAGAATCGTTGCCATGCAGGATCAGATTGATAGTGCAGTAGCCGAGCAAAATATGTTGTTCTAAATTTACAGCTGTTTTAGTTTGGCTGTAGTCACGCTGTCATTTTTCCCTACTAGAGTTTCCTTTGTTCCCTGCGGTGTCGTTTAAGCTATATATTCCTAGAACTAGTTTATAGCATCGGTTTTGGTCATTCGAGTTGCTGTGAGCGCGCTCCATTTGCGGGTGCACCTAATGCGCTCTAGACTATTACCACTTGAGCCTTTTTGGTTCAGGATGCTGGCTTAGGCTTCATTTGCGGGGAACTCCCCCCATTTCATTGCTAAATCAACGCTAGCTGCGTTGCATTCGGCTTGCCGTACGCATTGTACTGTCTTCGCCTCTGCGCCTTGCTAGCGTTGATTTTTCAACGAAATGAACTGAAGGAAAATTCTACTGGCTTATCTTAACGCGTGATATTTCAAATCACCCAAACTCACATGCTCCAGGCATTTCTCATGAGTGGCTTCCAGTATCACAGGCGGCGCGAAGCCTGCCTCCGCGGCTTCATGCCAGCGCGGGGCACACAAACACCAACGATCGCCTGGTTGTAATCCTTCAAAACCGTATTCCGGCCTTGGTGTGCTCAAGTCATTGCCACGGGACTGGGAAAAAACCAAAAACTCTTCTGTGGCCTGTATGCATACGGTATGACTCCCTGTGTCTTCAGGCCCGGTGTCGCAGCAGCCGTTGCGGGTAAATCCGGTGAGTGGGTCCAGGCTGCATACTTGTAGCGTAGTACCCAGTACATTTTTTGCCATGGCTTGCCTCTGAATCAATATTAAGTCAGGTTATGATACGAGAATCTCTGGCTAATAGAGAATATTTAAGATGACAGCGATGAGGTTAATACAATGCGTTACTGGCTGATGAAATCTGAGCCATCAGATGTTTCAATCGATGATCTGGCAACCATGCCCAATCAATCTGTGGATTGGTATGGCGTGCGCAACTACCAGGCCCGCAATTTTATGCGAGATCAAATGCAGGTAGGCGATGGCGTGCTGTTTTATCACTCTAATTGTGCTGAGCCGGGGATTGCAGGCATTGCGGAGGTCAGTACTGCGGCCTATCCCGATCGCTTGCAGTTCATCAAGGACCATAAGTATTTTGACCCCAAAGCCACACCGGAAACTCCACGCTGGTTCAATGTGGACGTCAAACTGGTGCGCAAGACGCGCCTGTTGGGCTTGAAGGAAATGCGTGAAACGCCAGAGCTGGCTAACTTGCGCATCCTACAGCGTGGCAATCGGCTCTCGATTACGCCTGTTGATCCGCGCGACTGGGAGATCATCATGGACAAGCTCAAGTAGTCAGGGAACTCAAAAGTGGCACAACAGTACTCACAACTCAGCCAGGAGCTCATTCATTTCATCTGGCGGCAGAGCATGTTTTTTGTTGCAACGGCAGCCGCGGACGGTCATGTCAATCTCTCTCCTAAAGGCCTGGATTCATTGCGGGTACTGGATCCGAACACCATAGCTTGGGTGAATGTGACCGGTAGCGGCAATGAAACCGCGGCGCATGTGCTGGAAAATGGGCGTATGACACTGATGTTTAATGCATTCGAGGGTAAGCCATTGATACTGCGACTATATGGCACGGCGAGAGTCATCCACCCACGGGATGGCGAGTGGAAGGCTATGCTAGGCAGATTCGAAGCGATTGCTGGTGCCAGGCAAATATTTATACTGACTGTCGATTTAGTTCAGACATCGTGCGGCATGGCAGTTCCTTTGTATGAATACCAGGGCCAACGTACCCAGCTTACTGACTGGGCGGAAAAGAAGGGTGAGTCAGGGTTACGCGAGTATTGGGAGAAAAAGAACCAACTGAGTATTGATGACAAACCTACTGGAATATTTGAATAAAAAAGCCTCGCAAATGCGAGGCTTTTTTACAACGAACAACTATCTATCAGGGTTTATCAAGGCTACCCATGGATTTAGGATATGTCACTATGCCCCAAGGCATGTCCTTGTCGCCAATTTCCTTCACTTTTTCCAACTTTTCTACATCGATTACCTGAACTGCATCCGATTTGCCACAGGCCAGCAGGATATGCTTGTCGTCAGGAGTGAAGCTGAAATGCCAGCAGCGATTGCCAGTCGGGATATCCTTGATTTTCTCAAAGGTTTTCGCGTCATACACCTGCAATGCCTTTTCCTTGGAGCTGGCAACATACAGGCGTTTGCCAGCACGGTCGAACGAGATGCCGTAAGGCGAATTGCCGGTATCTACTGTGCGCAATACCTTGAACTTGCTGTCCAGGACCAGAACTTTATTGCTTAACTCCAGGGTGGCAACGTACATGCGGCCATCTGGGGATACCTTGATGCCGCGTGGGCGGTCGCCATACTGTTTAGTCGGGATGGTTTTCAGCAACTTGCCGGTTTTAATATTGTGTACGGTGATGGTGTTGTCAGCTTCGTTGGTAATAATGAGTTTCTTGCCATCCTTAGAGAACTCGATCCCTTCTGTTTCGGGGCCGCCGACTATTTCACGGATTTTTTTACCCTGCTTCAGATCGACTACGGCAATGCGTGCCGGTATTTTGTCATCATCATCGTCGTCATCCTTCACGACTTCACCGGGTTTAGGGGGTGGGCCACCCTTGGAGCTGGGTTCGGTGGAGACATATACATAATTTCCCATTACCCGCACAAACTCAGGGTTCTTGCCTACTTCAATGTGCTTTACCAGCTGACCAGTGGCGATATCAATGACCGAGATATTGCTGTCGTCCTTATTTGCCGTAATCAGCCATTTACCATCTGCAGTTACCCCAATACCACGTGGGCTTTTGCCCTGGATATCGATGGTGCCAGTGGTCTCCATGGTGTCCAGATCAATCACCGTAACGCCGGCATCCTGATTTGAGACATAGGCAACGCCTTTTTCGCCAGCGATGGCGCTGGTGGTCGCAAGAGCACCTAGAGTTGAAAAAATGAGGGCTGCATATAGCGTCGACAAGCGGGGGGGGTATTTCATATTCACTATCTCCTGATATTTCTGGTTATGAATGCAGCGTTTGTTTTGCTATTTAGTCACTGCGGTGGCTTGATAGGTTCATTTCACTTTGATGATCTATATTAAGCAGCAAGATTCATTCTAGCGGGCACGTGGATAAAAAGTTTTTATGAAACAATGTATTGGATTTGTGCTGAAACACGGCAGGCTAAAATCAGCCAGCAAGTTGGTTGATTTTAGCCAAGTTTTAGCCTAAAAACAGCGCATACGCCGGGTTGTTGCTTTCATCCCAGTATGGATATCCCAGTTTATCCAGGAAAGCTTTGAATTCCGCCTGATCTTCAGGTGGCACTTGTATCCCAACCAGTACACGGCCGAAGTCTGCGCCGTGGTTGCGGTAATGGAACAGGCTGATATTCCAGTCGTGGCCCATGGTTTCCAGGAATTTTAGCAACGCGCCTGGCTTTTCAGGGAACTCAAAACGATACACACATTCGTGGTCGGCTTGCGGTGCATGTCCACCTACCAAATGCCGCAAATGCAGCTTGGCTACTTCATTATTGCTTAAATCCAGTGCTGGCAGGCCCTGTGCAATCAAGGTGTTTACCAGTTGTGTAGACTCTGCCGGATCCTGCACAGCCAGGCCTACAAATATATGGGCGCGCTCTGGGTCGGAGAATCGGTAGTTGAATTCAGTAATGCTGCGGTTGCCCAGCAATTGGCAGAAGGTCTTGAACGAACCGGGCTTTTCGGGAATCGTGACGGCTAATACTGCTTCGCGTTTTTCGCCGATTTCGGCACGCTCAGCCACAAAGCGCAGTCTGTCAAAATTCATGTTGGCGCCAGAGGCGATGCCGATCAGCGTTTTGCCGGTGATATTGTTGCGCTTGATATATTCCTTGATGCCGGCGGTAGCCAGTGCCCCTGCAGGCTCCAGGATGGAACGGGTATCTTCAAACACGTCTTTGATCGCGGCGCAGATTGCATCATTGTCCACCACGATCATTTCATCCACGTACTCCTGGCACAGGCGGAAAGTTTCCTCGCCCACCTGCTTGACGGCAGCGCCATCGGCAAATAAGCCGACTTGATCCAGCATCACGCGCTTGCCAGCTTTTAGCGATTGCGTCATCGCTTCGGCATCAACAGCTTCAACGCCGATGATCTTGATTTCAGGGCGCAGCTGCTTGACGTAAGCTGCGATTCCCGCAATCAGCCCGCCGCCGCCGACGCAACAGAAAATCGCTTCTATTGGCTCTGGATGCTCATTCAGGATTTCCATGGCGATAGTGCCTTGGCCGGCGATGACGTCAGGATCGTCATAAGGGTGAACAAAAGTCAGCCCTTGCGATTTTTCCAGTTCCAGCGAGTGCAGGTATGCGTCGGAATAAGAGTCACCGAATAATACGACTTCGCAACCCCGGTTGCGCACGGCATCTACCTTGATGAGCGGCGTGGTGGTCGGCATCACGACCACAGCACGACAGCCCAGTTTTTGTGCCGAAAGCGCTACGCCTTGCGCATGGTTGCCCGCAGAGGCAGTGATGACGCCGCGTTTGAGGGCATCTGCAGAAAGGTGTGCCATTTTGTTATAGGCGCCGCGTAGCTTGAACGAGAACACCGGCTGCATGTCTTCACGTTTAAGCAGGATGCGATTACCCAGACGTGCAGACAGGTTAGGCTGAAACTCCAGCGCGGTTTTTTTTGCCACGTCATATACGCGGGCAGAGCGAATTTTTTCTAGGTAGTCGTTTTTCATTGAGGGTGACGAGGTGTATGATTCAAAGTTGCGTGATTATTAGTAAACGTAAGATTATAAAGAAAACATAGGGGTAAAAGTAGAAATGGCAACACAAGATGAATTAAAGCAACAGGTAGCCCTTGCTGCCGTAGCCTACGTTAAAGGTGGCATCATTGGCGTTGGTACTGGCTCTACAGCGAATTTCTTTATTGAAGAGCTGGCCAAAGTGAAATCTAAAATCGATGGCGCTGTTGCCAGCTCTGAAGCGACGGCTCAACGCCTGCGTGGCCATGGCATCGAAGTGTTTGATCTGAATGCTGTCGACGGTATGGACATCTACGTGGATGGTGCTGACGAAATTACCGAGCATTTGCATATGCTTAAAGGTGGCGGCGGTGCGCTTACGCGTGAAAAAATCGTGGCAGCCTGCGCCAAAAAATTCATCTGTATCTGTGATGAAACCAAATATGTATCAGTGCTGGGCAAGTTCCCGCTGCCGGTAGAAGTGCTGCCTATGGCACGTAGCTATGTGGCACGTGAGTTGGTCAAGCTGGGTGGCCAGCCCAAGCTGCGCGACTTTACCACTGACAATGGCAATGTGATTCTGGATGTGCATGGCTTGCAGATTCTGAACCCGGTTGAAATGGAAGCCAAAATCAACCAGATCGTTGGCGTGGTGACGAATGGACTATTTGCGGCACGTCCGGCCGATGTATTGTTGCTGGCTACAGCTGGCGGCGTTAAAACTTACCAAAAATAAGTGATAGCTTGCTTTAATGCCCATGGTTTCATGAAATTGTCACAAATCAGGATTAGGCTGTAGTATTAAGTCAATACTATATTCGTCGGCTCTTTTGAATGCAGTATTGCTGCAATTATTAAAGGAAGTGCATCATGCAATTCGAACATACATACAAACAATACGATGCAGAACTGGAGTCAGTGCGCGCCAAAGTGTTGCAGATGGGCGGCCTGGTGGAACAGCAAATTGTAAATGCGCTGGACTCCCTGGTGAACGCCAACGTCAATCTGGCGCAAAGCGTGATTGCCAATGATCATCGTGTTAACGCGCTTGAAGTACAGGTGGATGAGGACTGCAGTCATATCATTGCTCGCCGCCAGCCTGCCGCAGGCGATTTGCGTATGATCATGATGGTAGTAAAAACCATTACCGATCTTGAACGCATTGGCGATGAAGCTACTAAAATTGCACGGGTTGCACAAAAGATCTGTGAGTCTGATCGCATGTACACGCCACGGTTTAACGAAATCAAAACCATGGTGGCGCAAGTGCGCGAAATGCTGCGTACTGCGCTGGATGCTTTTGCCCGCCTTGATATTACCAAGACTGTAGAAGTCGCGCGTCAGGATGAGTTGGTGGATGAGCAGTTCCGTGCAGCGATGCGCCAGCTCATCACCTTCATGCTGGAAGACCCACGCACGATTTCCATGTCGCTGGAAGTGCTGTTCGTGGCTAAAGCCATTGAACGTATCGGCGATCATTCCAAGAATATTGCCGAGTACGTGGTGTATATGGTCAAAGGCAAGGATGTACGCCATACCTCAGTAGACGAGATGGAACGCGAAACGCTGGAACCATAAGCGGTCGATTGCTTTTCGCATGCCTCATGCCTGCTTACCGCAGGTGTGAGGCAGTGTCAGTGCCCGATTTGAAGTCTCAATTAAAAATCTTAATCCCCGCATTTACATCCGTCTGAATTTCGGGGTTTAATGAGGTCTGTGTTTTTTTAGGTTTTATCCGAATGTTTTTTAATACTCACTTGAGTGTGTCCGCTAAAGGCTGGTTTTGACAACAAAACCTCCAACCTTTTCAGAAATTGCTGCCGTTGATTTAGGCTCCAATAGTTTCCGGTTACAGTTAGCACGTGTCGTGGATGGGGATCTGATTTTTCATGATTCCTTGCGTGAGGCTGTGCGCCTGGGAGCTGGCCTGGATAAAGACAATTATCTCGATGCCGATGCTCAACGTCGCGCCATGGACTGCCTCAAACGCTTTGGCGAACGCCTTCGCGGCTTGCCGCCGCAAGCGGTACGAGCAGTCGCCACCAATACTTTCCGTGTCGCTAAAAATTCGCGCCAGTTATTGGCAGAAGCTCAAGCGGCGCTGGGTTTCCCTATTGAAATCATTGCGGGTCGCGAAGAGGCACGCATGATATTTGTCGGTGTCAGCCATAGCTTGCCGGTGGCTGCCCATAAGCGCCTGGTGATAGACATAGGCGGTGGCTCTACTGAATTCATCATAGGCGAAGGTGCCGAGCCGGTCGAGATGGAAAGCCTGTACATGGGCTGTGTCAGCTACAGTTTAAAGTTCTTCTCTGATGGCAAGCTTAGCGAAGAAAATTTCCAGCGGGCGCAACTGGCAGCCGCCACGGAAATCCAGATCATACGAAAAAACTTTGCATCAGGGCGATGGCAAGAGGCTGTGGGTTCTTCCGGCACTGCACGTTCCCTGGGTGAAATCTTGCGGCTCAACGGGCTGACAGATGGTGCCATCACGCGTGATGGCCTGGAAGGCTTGCGCGCCTTAATGGTCAAGGCCAAAGACACGAAAAAGCTGCAGCTGGAAGGGCTTAGCTCTGACCGCGCTGCGGTCTTGCCTGGTGGGCTTTCCATCATGTTGTCAGCATTTAATTTGCTCAATATAAACGACATGACCATTTCCAGCAGCGCCCTGCGCGAAGGCGTGCTTTACGAGCTATTGGGGCGCATGCAGCACCAGGATATACGTGTTGCCACCGTCAACAGCTTTATGCGCCGCTATCATGTGGATAGGGATCAGGTAAAACGGGTGCAGAAGCTGGCGCTGAGCTTATTGGGGCAGGTGGATGACATGCTGGGCATGGACCCGGAAGCTGCCAGGCAATACCTGGTGTGGGCAACCAAGCTACATGAAATCGGTATTTCCATCGCACATAGTGGCTACCACAAGCACTCAGCCTACATCATCGAAAATGCCGACATGCCGGGATTTTCCAAGATGCAGCAGCAAACCCTGAGCACGCTGGTGCGTGCGCAACGGCGTTCACTCAGTAAATTGAGTATGCCCGCTGTCACCGATGATACTTGCCTGATGGTACTGATTTTACGGCTGGCCATCCTGTTTCACCGTAACCGCCTGGATGATAACTGCCCTCAGTTGAACCTGTATTGGGGTTCCAGTGGTTTTGACCTGCATATTGTGCCGGGATGGCTGGAAAATAATCCACTGACTCAGGCGGAGTTAAACAACGAAGTGGCTTACTGGAAAGAGATCGGCATTAACTTGCTGCTGAACTAAGCCAAAATTATTGCTTGGCTTAGTTAGCTTTCCTTTTTACATCTTCTCTATAGGTCTTTCTTTATAGGTCTAACGGCAAGTCGTGGCCAAACTCTGCAATTAAAAATTGCTGCGCCCCGAAAGCCGAGCCGCGTCGAGCAGGGCGCTGGTGATAAGTGCTATCAGGCAGCATTTCCCAAGAGTTCAGATTGTCCTTCAAATAAGGCTCCAGGCCTTCCTTCATCACCCGCTTCTTAACTTTGGCATCCAGTATCGGGAAACATACCTCGATACGGCGGAAGAAGTTGCGGTACATCCAGTCGGCGCTGGATAGATAGAGATTTTCTTCACCATTGTTGAGAAAGTAGAAAATGCGCGTGTGCTCCAGAAAGCGCCCGACGACGGAAATCACGCGGATGTTTTCTGATACGCCGGGAATCCCAGGCTTGAGCGCACAAACGCCTCGCACTATCAGGTCTATCTGTACCCCAGCCGTTGAGGCGTCATATAGGGCGCGGATGATATCGGCATCCAGCAAGGCATTCATCTTGGCGATAATGCGGGCTTTTTTGCCGGACTTCGCAATTTCCACCTCTTTACTGATGGCCTTGATCAGGTTCTGATGCAGCGTAAATGGCGATTGCCATAAATGTTTCAATTTGCTGGCTTTGCCCAAGCCTGTGAGCTGGGCGAATACATCATTCACATCTTCGCAGATCTCGTCAGTGCAAGTGAGCAGGCCGAAATCGGTATATAAACGGGCTGTACGCTGGTGATAGTTGCCGGTAGACAGGTGCACATAGCGCCGTAGCTTGCCATCCTCCCGGCGCACGACCAACGCCATCTTGGCATGGGTTTTATGGCCCACTACGCCATACACTACATGGGCACCGGCATCCTCCAGCAACTTGGACCAGTTACTGTTGGCCTCCTCATCAAAGCGCGCAAATAGCTCGACCACTACCGTCACTTCTTTGCCGCGTTTAGCCGCCTCTATCAGCGACTTCATCAGGGTAGAGTCAGCACTGGTGCGGTAAAAGGTTTGCTTGATGGCCAACACATCCGGGTCTTCCGCCGCCTGCTGGATAAACTCGATGACCGGGTTGAACGACTGGAACGGATGGTGCAGCAATATATCGTGCTTGCGTATTGCCTTGAAAATATCAGGCTCTTTCGCCATTTCCTTGGGCATGCCAGCACTGTAGCGGGGGAATTTCAGGTCCGGCCTGTCCACTGAGTCCGGGATTTGCATCAGGCGTACCAGGTTTACCAGGCCATTCACCTGATACAGGTCTTCTTGGCCCAGGCCAAACTGGCCGAGCAGAAAAGCCGACATCTCAGGCGGGCAACTGTCGGCGACTTCCAGGCGTACGCCATCACCAAATTGTCGATGCGAAAGCTCGCCTTGCAGCGCTTGGCGCAAGTCGGTGGTATCTTCATCATCCAGCGTCAGGTCGCTATCACGCGTCGCCCTGAACTGGTAACAACCCTTCACCTGCATGCCGGAGAACAGCTCATTCACATGCGCATGCAATATGGATGACAGGAAAATAAAGCCATATTCGCAACCGGCGATCTCTGCAGGCAGCCGGATGACCCGAGGCAATGCGCGGGGGGCCTGCACAATGGCCACGCCGGAGTTGCGGCCGAAAGCATCCTTGCCTTCCAGTTCCACCGCAAAATTCAGACTTTTATTCAGTACGCGGGGAAACGGATGTGCAGGGTCGAGGCCGATAGGCGTGAGTATAGGCATGAGCTCGCGGAAAAAGTAACTGCGTATCCATTCACGCTGCACATCATTCCACTGGCCTCGCCGTAAAAAGCGGATATCCTGCTCAGCCAGCCGCGGTAATACCACTTCATTCAGTATTTTATATTGATGGTCAATCAGTTGATGCGCTTCAACGCTCACCCTGCTGAATACCTGCTTGGGCAGCAGGCCATCAGGCCCGGCATGGCTGTCATTGAACTTGATCTGTTCTTTGACGCCCGCAACGCGAACTTCAAAAAACTCGTCCATATTGCTGCTGAAAATACACAGGAATTTAAGGCGCTCAAGCAGCGGGACGCGTTCGTCTTCAGCCTGAGCGAGTACGCGGCGATTAAAGGCCAGCAGGCCGAGTTCGCGATTGATGAAGTATTCGGGGTTCACTTTTGGCGGCGACAAATTAAAACCCTACTTTATGTCTTTAATGTGACAAAGGTGTGACATTGTGACAGCCTAGTGCGAACGGGGTACGACCCCCATTTCGCATACGAAGACAACCTAGTGTTTCTCTGGTACGTAGCCGGTAGCTGTATCTGCCCCACTGCCGAAAAAATAAGCTTCGGTTTGCTGAGACAGGTATTTACGGGCAGAAGGGTCTGCCAGGCTCAGGCGGTTTTCATTCACCAGCATGGTCTGTTGCTTGAGCCATACAGCCCAGGCTTCTTTGGATACATTTTCGTAAATACGTTTGCCGAGCTCGCCAGGATACGGGGGGAAATCCATGCCTTCGGCTTCGTGACCTAATTTAATACATTTGACTGTGCGTGCCATAATTTTGACTCTGAGAGCTTAAAAGATAAGGCTTGTATCATAGCGCAAGGCCAGCGGATATGCATCTAAAGCTGTGTGCGGGCTTTGCGGCTTACTATTACTTTTACTCGAACCAGCCAGCTACCTTGCTGCGTGGTGGGACGCCGCCGGCGTGAACAACCACACCATCAATTACCACGCCCGGCGTAGCCATGATGTTATAGGTCATGATTTTCTGGATATCCTCGATTTTCTCCAGCACGATTTCCGTATTGCTGTCACGTGCTACTTCCTCAATCAGCTTGACGGTATTTTTGCAGTTGGCACAGCCAGTGCCTAGTACTTTGATGTCTTTCATCATGGTTTCCAGTCGTTTTGTTAGCAGTCACAAGGCTGCATTAAAAATGTAGCCGACCACAAGTATGCCGGTGGCGACTACAGAGATGAAGGTGACAATCAAACGCACCTTCAATACCTTACGCAAAATAATCATCTCGGGAAGCGATAAGGCTATGACGCTCATCATAAATGCAAGTACAGTCCCCAAAGCCGCGCCCTTGGCCAGAAGCGCCTGTACCACAGGGATCACACCAGCTGCATTGCTGTACATGGGTATTCCGATGAGTACGGCCAGTGGTACCGACCACCAGGCTTCCTTGCCCATGAAAGAGGCCATGAAATCTTGTGGCACATAGCCATGAATCCCTGCACCTACGGCGATACCTGCCAGTATGTATGGCCAAACCTTGCCAACGATTTCACGTACCGCATCGAAGCCGCTTTGTATGCGCTGTGCCAAGGACATACCATCTGCACCAGCCAAAGCCTGCACTTTGGGCATATTGCGTACCCAGTCTTCGAGGTAGGCCTCCATCTTTAAACGCCCGATCACCCAACCCGCGACTATCGCAATAGCCAGCCCAAGGCAAAGGTAGAGCAGGGCGATTTTCCAGCCGAACATGCCAAGCAGTAATGCCAGAGCAACCTCATTGACCATAGGCGCGGAAATAAGAAAGGAAAAAGTTACCCCTAGCGGAACACCGGCCTGCACGAAACCGATAAAAAGCGGCACCGCCGAGCAGGAGCAAAATGGCGTCAGCACACCCAAGCCGGCCGCCATCACATTGGCCGTGCCCTGCATACGACCAGCCAGCAAGGCACGCGTGCGCTCAGGTGTGAAGTATGAGTTCACCATGCCCATGATGAATACGATACCGGTGAGTAGCATGAGTACCTTGGGGGTGTCGTAAAAGAAAAACTGAAGTGCACCACCCAAATGGCTGCCACGTGTCATCGGCAATGCTGAAACGATGGCTTCAGACAGCGCCGGAAGCATCAGATAAACGCCCGCCCACAACAGCGACGCCAGTAATAGAAAGAGTTTAGGGTTGGTGGCAGGCAAAGCAGCTCTTGGTGGGTAACGTGAAGCAGCAGTATGCGCTGTTTGTGAGCACTGGCATTTGATTTATCACAAGCGCAGCAAAGATGTACTTAACTTTATAAGTGACGTGTAAGGCAATTTTCCGCATCAGAAACTGTAGTTAGCCGCTCAATAAACCAAAGCTTGCAAGCACTGCGCCCCCTGCTTTTTTGGCAGATTCGATAGCAAAATCCTTGGCAATTTTGATGAAAGCCGCGCGTAGTTCGTCATCTTTCTTGTTTTTTGTTATCTGTTCAAACGCCAGCCTGAAGGCCTCTGTGTGTCCAGCATCGAAAAACTGGCCCAATACAGAAAACAGGCCTTTAGGGTCGACTTTGATGATTTCTGTGTTGAATGAGTAGTCGAAAATCAGGCCGTTATTTTTAAGCTGGCCTTGCAGCCAGTTCTTGGCCAGCGCATCTTCAATAATCAGGCAGATTTTTTTAGATTCAATCTCCAGCACCGCATGAGATAAAGCCATGAGCAGCCTCGCCTTGGCTTGATCCTCAACGCGACCGCCGTATTTCAGGCCGGCCTCATAACGCAGCTGTTTGATTTTTGTCGCAGGGGCGCGCAGCAGGGCGCTCACCTCTTGGTTGGGATATTTGTGCAGTGGAGGGCCATCATGTCCGTATTTATCCAGCAGGTGCATCACCAGCGCGTCTATATCTTTCTTGCCGAGCGCCCCGATACCTACGGAGAGATAGTGTTTAAGAAACTCTTCTTTAAAACTATCGCCTGAACTGGATGGTTTCGGTTCCTGAGGCATGCGTTCCTCCTAAGTTTTTGTTGGCGCTGACAAAGTTATCGGGCGACTGATATACCGCCAGCACATGATGTCTGCTGGATATTTTAGCTCGGTATATTCTAGTGCACGCCTTAGGGAATGCGGTAGTTTTGCTGCGTAAATATATCTACCCCACATTCCAGATTTTCCACCCAGTTGATGAACTGGGTGACCATGTCCTTGCCGATAAACGGCCGACCGTGTTGCGGCACTATGGCTTCAAGCTCCAGGTTGCGCACCATGTTTGCCCAATAGCGACAGATCTTGTTGGATACCATGTAACGGCTATGGAACGGCATCATGGCCCCGATGTGGGCCGCAAAGTCGGTGACTGGTATCGCCGCAAGATCATGCGGCACCATGGAGGCACCCAGGTCGCCGGAAAACAGGATTTTGCTGGTGACATCATAAAACTGGAAATTACCTTCAGAGTGCAGAAAATGCGCCGGAATGGCCTTGATGATGGTATTTCCCAATTGGATATTCATGCCCTCATCCGGCACGCCGATAATGCGGCCCTCGGTATTGCCCACGCCGCAGAAGTGCGGTAAAAAGCGCTCCCATATTTTTGGGGCGATCACCTTGCATTCTGTGCCCACCATCCATTTATTGATGGAGGCCACAATGTCCGGGTCCTGGTGCGAAGCCAGGATATATTCCAGCTTCCTGAAATGGAAGAACTTGCCCATGCCCAGCATCAGGGCGTTGTAGGTCATGTTGCCGCCCGGGTCTATCAGCGCGCCATGCCCATCGGTGACGATCAGAAACTGGTTGGATTGGACCGCTTCAGAAGCGGTGTCGTCTACCAGGTCACTAAATACGATACAGGCGTGATGCCCGTTATTGAATAATTCGGTTGCCATTGAGGATGCCTTGTTGGGATTTAAAACCGTGAGGGTTCAGCAGGGGCTAAGCGCAAGACTGCACGCTGATCTTTTGCTTTTACTGAAATAGCCCTAAAGTTTACAAGGTCAATATTGTCCTCTTGCGCAGGCGAGAACACAATTGCTAAGCGAGATTAAATCCGGCTTGTTACCCAGGCGTTAGATTTTTACTAATGACGGCAGGCAAGCTTTTGGGTGATGTAATGCGCAGCTGTTTATTGATATTAAACCGGCCGAATACCACTTCAATATCCTTGATAGTCACGCCAAACTCTTTGGCCAGGAACTTGACCATGTGGTCGGTGGCCTTGCCTGCCACGGGTGAGGCAGTGACACTGATTTTGAGTTGATTGCCCTTGGGCTTGCCTATCACATCCAGCTTGGCGCTGGGTGTGCCGAGTACGTTAAGTACCAGTATTTCACCATCCCAGGCGCAGAACGAACTCATGACTAATTTCTTGCTTGCCACGTTATCTCCGAGATTTATTTTTAACCATACATGATTGTGGAAGTGAGTATTTAGGGTTCTGGCGTGTCTGTGTCTAGAGCACCAGCATCTAGCGATGCTCTCGCCGCGCTGGCAAGTGCCTGATACTTGGTGCGAAAGGCATCGAGATTTTCTTCCTCAAGTTCTTCCAGGTCGAGCAGGGCGTTATGTGCGCCTTTGGTTGCACGGATAAGCTCATCCAGCTTGATCTGGATAGCCTCCGTGTCTCGGTTCTGTGTGTTCTGAATCAGGAACACCATCAGGAATGTGACGATCGTCGTGCCCGTGTTAATCACCAGTTGCCAGGTATCACTGAAGCCGAATATGGGCCCTGTGATTATCCAGGCGGCAATCACGCCAACGGCAATGACAAACACCCTAGGCCGGCCACAAAAGTGGGCAGTGACCTTTGCAAACTGAGAGTACCAAGCGGCGTTACGCATAATGAACCTTTATTTTGCAGAGGTTCAGTATACCAATCAAGCCTAAAGTTCAGTGGCTGTTGCAGTACTCAGCCAGGCTTATGCACCATCCACGACTCAGCCACGCATGTAACCCAAAATCGTCGGTAGCGCGATTGCGCTCAGCACGCCATTCATACCCATCGCCATGCTGGCATACATGCCGGCCTCATCATTGATGCTGAAGGCGCGGGTAATGCCCAGGCCGTGAGCGCCCACTCCGATGGCAGTGCCGCGCATCCACCAGGGTTTGATCTTCAAGGCATTCATGATGTAGGGCGCCAGAATCGAGCCTATCATCCCGGTGGCGACTGCAAATACCGCGGTGAGCGTAGGCGATACATGGATACGCTCGGCGATACCCATGGCGATAGGTGCGGTGACTGATTTGGCATACATGCTGCCGACGATATTGTCACCAGCCCCCAGTGCGCTGGCGATCAGCACTGCACTGCTGACGGAGACAATACTGCCGATCAATAGCGCCAGGGTAATCGGCAAGAGCTTGCCTTTCAGGTCATTACAACCGCGATAAATAGGCACAGCCAGCGCCACGGTAGCGGTGCCCAGCAAAAAGTGGATAAACTGCGCACCCTCAAAATATTGCTTGTAAGGCATATCAATCAGCGTGATGCCCACCGCCACAATAAGTACCGTCACCCCCACCGGGTTCACAATCGGGTGGCGGTTGGATTTCACATATTGGATATAAGCAAACTGATAAGCCGCCAGCGTCAGCACCAGCGCAAATAAAGGGTTGCCGGAGAGATAAACCCAGATTTCCGAAATCGGCAGGCGGTCATTCGTCATGATGCGTCGTCCTCCAGAACACCTTCAGCACCAACCCGGTAACCGCGATGGTGAGCACCACGCTCACCACCAGTGCCACCGTCACGGCAACAGCATGGGTTTTCAAGTCCGGCAGAAACAACACCACACCCACAGACGCTGGCACAAACAACAAGCCGAGATGCTGGCGAAAGCTATCCGCCACCAGCGCCAGCGGTTCATTGACTCCCTTTTTATAGTGGAGAAAAGCAAACAAGAGCAGCAGGCCAAGCACCGGCCCGGGAATATTAGGTAGCAGGAAATGCGAAACAAGCTCGCCCAAGCCCTGCCACAGAAACAGTTGTACAAGCCCATCAATCATTACATCCTCCCCGGATCATTATCAACACAACGCCAAAACCATTGCTCTGCGAGGCAATATCCATGCGCTTCGCAGGGCAGTGCTTTTTATTGCAAGGTATGCAAATAAAAGCAAGTTGCATACCTTGTGGTGGGTGGTGCAGTTAGGCTTTACAGCGAGGCGAAGGGGTAGGGGCACCTTCTCGAACGATGCGCTACGTACCTTAGCGCATCCTACGCTTGCTTGATGAGCGGCTTAGGCTTTTGCAATTCGTAAACTCTCTTTCATTGCATCGGCTACTGATAAGCATTCGTCTCGTAATGCGCGAAAAATTAAATGCCTGTCATTATTTATATCTGTGGTATTTGCATTGCCCTCTTCTTTAGCGAACTTCCATTCATCGTTTTTAGACAACATTGCTTGAGCTTGAGTAAATGCTATATCCAATCGTTTGTGTATATTTGTGTTGTAATAGAACTCGCTAAGCTGAACCCAATCATGGAACTCCCAGAGATCGCCATCATTAATGGTAGGTCCGTTTGCAGCTAACTTGGAACCAAAAATAGTTACGCCCTTATAAACATTTAATCTTTCAGAGTGAAGCGAGATTTCATTTTGATGTTTAGCCGCTTTCACTGCTCAGCGTGCATATAAGGCAGAAAGACCGGCGACTAAAGCGCTGCCTATTGAAATAAAGTCACTGATAGTTAATTCCATTGGTTTTTTGAGCCTAACGTAGAATGTGAACCGATAAAGGTTTGTAACTTAATGAGATTAGGTGTGTTAAAGCCATAATTAGTGCCTATCTTGCACAAGTATGTTGACAAGCGTTTAGCCTGTCAACATACCTATTTCCCTACTTAAAACTCCCCGCGCAAGCCCACCAGTACTGACCTGCCGCCCAGCGGCGCTATGTCCTTGAGGAAGGAGCTATGCTCGCGGATTTCCTGATCCAGCAGGTTGTAGCCTTTGGCAAAGGCTTCGAGGTGAAACTTTGCGGGAATCAGGTAGGTAACGGTGGCATTGACCGAGGTGTAGCCATCGGTGCTGGTTTCGTTATCGGCATTGCGGTCTTGCTTGAATGCGCGCAACACATCCAGCCGTGAGCCGAAGCGGTTGAGTTGGTAATTCAGACCAAAGCCCAGTTTCAGCGGTGAGATGCGTGGCAGCGGCTCGCCGGTGTCGCGATTGGTGGCGCGTACGTAATCGCCTCGCAGCAGCAGGTCTAGCTTGCCTGTGTCTTCATACACCCTGAATTTACCGTCGCCTTCTACGCCTTTGAATACTGCGGGAACGGCCATAAATTGGGCGCCGCTGAGGTTATTAATTGGGTCATCCAGGCTGGGGTCGTTTTGCGCGCTGATAAAATTGCTGAAACGGGTGTAGTAGCTGCCGATATTGAATGAGTCATGGCCTGATTTCCAGCGTAGCTGGGCATCTATGCCGTTGGCACGTTCGACTTCCAAACTGGTATCGCCCCGCTCAAACTGGCCGGTGGCAAGATGCGGGCCATTGGCGAATAGCTCAAAATAGCTGGGGGTGCGTTCGTTATGCGACAGGTTGCCTGCGACAGCCCAGTGTTCATTCAGGGTAAACAGCGCGCCGGTGGCGGCACTTTTGGGGTTGAATGATTTTGAGGTGGCAGCGCCAAAGTTGGCGCCACCGTCAGAATCCAGCTTTGCGTGCTCCAGGCGGCCGCCGAAAGTGAGTTTCAGCTTATCTAGGTTGATGGCATCCATCGGTAATTCTTCATAAATATAGACGGCCTTGCTGTCGGTCTTGTTTTTTGGCACAAACGCTTCTTCCCCTAGCGCTTCAAAGTTTGAGTTCTGGAATTGCAGGCCCACCACCCCAGACAGATTGCCTATCTTGGCATGGCCTGCCTCTATGGAGCCTTCCAGCCCGCGGTTCTTGAAGGTAGTACCAATTGCGCCATCTTCAATTTCCTGGTGCTGGTAATCGGTATGCGCCAGCCGCACTTTTACCCGGTTGATGATGTTGCCGAGGTCTTTGAATTCAGAGGCGAAATCCCAGCGGTCGCTGTTCTGGTCTATGCGCACGCCGGGCTCGACCACGGTGCCGTAGTTGTTGTTAAAGGTGGCGTAGGAGATACCCGCATAGCCTTTTTCAAACTGCAATGAAGCGCCCAGTGCGCCACCATCGGCCTTGGCGCTGCTGTTCACCAGGCGGCCGCGCTTGTCGACAACCGGATCAGCACCTGCTGCACGTAGCTGGTTGGTGCGGGCAAAACCGGGGATTTCCAGGTCATTGGTTTTGCGGCCATAGGCATCGGCATGGATGGTGAGCATGCCATTGCCGGCATCCATCACCACCGCGCCATTTCGCTGGTCATCTGCACCGCCAAAGCGCACTTCGCTACGGCCGGTGACACCGTCTATCGCTTCTTTAGGGATGCGGTGATCAATGGCATTCACTACGCCGCCAACGGCGCTACCGCCATATAGCAAGGCAGCCGGGCCGCGTACCACGTCGATCTGTTCGATGATGAGCGGGTCGACGGCTACTGCATGGTCAAAACTCAGGCTGGAGGCATCGAGTACACCCACGCCATTCTGCATGATGCGCACTCTTTCGCTATCCAGCCCGCGAATAATCGGGCGCGAGGCATTGGGGCCAAAGTTGGTAGAGCTGACGCCAGGAATAGAGTTGAGCGTTTCGCCCAGGGTGCTCTCACGCTTGAGTGAAAGCTCGCGGCCATTCAATACGGCCACCGGTACTACCAGTTCGTCCGAGCCTACGCCCAGCGGGTTGCCGGTAACGGGTACGGCTGGGGCCTGGATGCTAACAGGGCCTGATTGCTTAGTGGTAGCTGCATCATCAGCCAATGCTGGTGCGGAAAATAGCGGGCTGCTGACAGCGAGTGTTACTGCGATAAAAACTTTACGGCGTATGATGCTGCTGGCAGCAATGCGCGGGGATTTTGGATGTTGAATCATCATGGTCTTGCCTCTTGAACTTAGTCTTGCCGAGTGGCTGGGCCGGTGCGGGACAGGCATAGCAAACGGCTACGCCAGCCATACAAATGGCTGGGGCGGAAACGGATTAGTAGTTAAGACTGTAGAGGTGGCGCGCGCGCCAGGTATGACAGTAGGGTGTTGCTGGGATGGTTGCTGCTGCTGAAAGCGGTAAGTTCATAACCGGCTGTCAGTATGGGTGGTGCAAAGTAGCTGACGCTTAATGCGCTGGCTAGCTCACCATAACTCAGGCACTTGTCGCAAACGGAGGAATGCGGTGCTTTGTCTTGCTGCTGCGAGCTTGGGTTGATGTCGGCGTAGTGCGAAATCTCGTGCAGCACCGCGCCCTGTTGGCCCAGGGCAAACAGGAATATCAGTGAAAAACTTAAGATTAAACGCCGTAACATGAGAACGATTTTAACAGACAAATGTTAAAAATCTGTTAAAAAAACTATTACATGCCGGAGTAAACAGGCCCGCTCCCACCTTCTGGCGGCACCCATACGATGTTCTGGGTCGGGTCCTTAATATCGCAGGTTTTGCAATGAATGCAGTTCTGCGCATTGATCTGCAGGCGGTCTGTGTTGTCTTCAGCTTTGATGATTTCATAAACCCCGGCCGGGCAATAGTATTGCTCAGGCGCGTCGAATTTCGCCAGGTTAATGCGGATAGGGACAGCACTATCCTTAAGGCGCAAGTGGCAAGGCTGGTCTGCATCGTGGCTGATATTGCTGAGGCTGATCGAGCTCAGTTTGTCGAAGCTGAACACGCCATCCGGCTTGGGATAGGAGATGACAGGCATCCCCTCAGCCGGGTGTGTGCAGTGATGGTCGGCACGCTGGTGATGCAGCGTCCACGGCAGGCGTACATTAAAACCCGCCAGCCACATTTCCAAGCCCGCCAGCAGGTTGCCGACCCAGCCGAAGCGGGACAGCAGAGGTTTGACGTTGCGAACCGCATCCAGGTCGCGCCACACCCAGGAGGCTTTTAGCGCTTTTGGGTAGGCATGCAATAGTTTGTTGTCTTCTTGCTTGGTTGCGTCGCCAGTTATATCACTGGCCAAGTTATTGGCCGAATCATTGGATAGCGCAGCAAAGGCAGCTTCTGCCGCCAGCATGCCCGATTTCATGGCATTGTGGCTGCCCTTGATACGTGGCACGTTGACCATGCCCGCACTACAGCCGATGAGCGCGCCGCCCGGGAATATCAGTTCCGGCCATGATTGCAGCCCGCCCTCGCTGATCGCTCTCGCGCCATAGCTCAGGCGCTTGCCATCCTTGAGCAGTGCCTTGATCGCAGGGTGCGTCTTGAAGCGCTGAAACTCATCGAACGGTGACAGGTGCGGATTGGCGTAATCCAGGTGCACCACGAAGCCGATGGAAACCAGCTGTTCGCCATAGTGGTAAATGAAGGAGCCGCCGCCGATATCCGAGGTCAGCGGCCAGCCCATGCTGTGTTGCACCAGGCCGGGCTGGTGCTGGGCAGCCGGGATGCGCCATATTTCCTTGAGGCCCAACCCATATTTCTGTGGCGATGCATCGCGACGCAGGTTAAAGCGGGTTTCCAGTTCGCGCGTGAGCGAGCCGCGAGTGCCTTCTGCAATCAAAGTATAGGGCGCACGTATTTCAATGCCCGGTGTGTATTGCGCCGTTGGTTGGCCTTGCGCGTTGACACCCATATCGCCGGTGATGATACCCACCAGCTGTTTTTTCTCGTTGTAGAGCGGCTCCTGCGCGGCAAAGCCTGCGTAGATTTCCACGCCCAAGTTTTCAGCCTGTTGCGCCAGCCACTTACAGACTTCACCCAGGCTGGCGATGTAATTGCCTTCGTTGTTCATCAACGGCGGCATCAGCCAGTGCGGGATAGCCCAGGATTTTTCCTGGCTCAGCAGCAGAAACTCATCCTTGCTCACGGCGGTTTTGAGCGGGTTATCTTGATTGCGCCAGTCTGGAATCAGCTCATCCAGTGCAATGGGGTCTATCACCGCACCAGAAAGAATATGGGCGCCGACTTCAGCGCCTTTTTCCAGCACGCACACGCTTAATTCACGGCCCGCCGCCTCGGCAAGTTGTTTGAGCCTGATGGCGGCGGCAAGCCCGGCAGGGCCTGCACCCACTATCAGAATGTCGTAATTCATTACATCGCGTTGCATGGTAGGTCGTACCCTTTTAAGCAATATAGGGGAGGTTAACTTGGTCGCTGCGTTCAATGCCGGCAGTCATGCTTCTGCATAACGCCAGGAATTCGCGTATGCCTGCAGTCTGGTATTTCTGCTTGTGCCACAAAAAGTAGAAGTAGCGACCCAGATCAAGCTCCGGCGTGGCAAGCGGCACCAGGCTGCCGCGGCGGAAAGCATCTTTCAGGGCAAGGTGTGAAATGCAACCTATGCCCAGGCCGGATTCCACGGCACGTTTGATGGCTTCGGTATGCTCAAGTTCGAGCCGGATGTTGAGCTTGGCATGCTGGTTATGAAAGGCGCGGTCGAAAGTTTCACGCGTGCCTGAGCCTTTTTCACGCAAGATCCACGGCTCCAGCAGTAGTTTTTGCATAGGCACTTTACGCAGCTTTGCCAGCGGATGATCCGGTGCGCTGAATACCACCAGCTCATCGGCTATCCAGGGCTGCACTTCGATATCGGGGTGATGGCAATCGCCCTCTATCATGCCAAGGTCGAGCTCATGGTTGGCAATCTGTTGCACAATGGTGCGGGTGTTGTGTACCTGCAGCTGGATGCGACTTTCGGGATGGTCCTGCAAGAATCTGGCGACCAGCAGGGTAGCCAGGTAATTGCCCACGGTGAGTGTTGCGCCTATTTTCATGGGGCCAAAGCCGTTACGGCCGCTCAGCAGGTCTTCAATTTCTTTCGCCCTGTCCAGCAACTCGACGGCGCGGGGCAGTAGCTGCTGCCCCGTTTCATTGATGCGCAGTGATTTGCCTACCCTGTCAAAAAGCTGCAGGTCGAACTGGCGTTCGAACTCACCCAGTGCCGTGCTGGTGGCCGATTGCGACAAGTTAAGTTCCTCAGCGGCACGCGATACGCTTTCCGTGCGGCTGATGGCGACGAATATCTCAAGTTGTCTCAAACTATATTTCATAAACTGACTCTCAAACACATAACGGCTTTTACATAGACTTTATATCTGTTTAATAGATATATATTATCTTTATAATCCATTTAACAAATATTATACGCTGCTATAAAATAGCTGGCAAATGTAGAAATAGCCGGAAAGTGTAGAGGAATGCAGATGAAAATACTGGTCGCAGTGAAACGGGTTGTCGATTACAACATTAAGGTGCGCATCAAGGCCGATGGCTCTGATGTGGATATTGCTGGTGTAAAAATGGGTGTTAATCCATTTGACGAGAATGCCATCGAGGAGGCTTTGCGCCTCAAGGAGCAGGGTAAAGCAACTGAAGTGGTTGTCGTCTCGCTGGGCACCAATGCTAATCAGGATGTGCTGCGGCATGCCCTGGCGATGGGCGTAGACCGGGCTATCCTGGTGGAAAGTGCAGATGAGCTGCAGCCATTAGGCGTAGCCAAACTGCTCAAAGCGGTTGCGACGCGTGAACAGCCGGATCTGATCATGCTCGGCAAGCAGGCGATAGATGATGATGCCGGGCAAGCAGGGCAGATGCTGGCAGCCTTGTTGGGTTATCCCCAGGCCACATTTATCTCTGCGCTCAAGGTAGAGGGCAAAGAAATTAGCGTAACGCGGGAAGTAGATGGCGGTACAGAAAACCTGGCCCTTGCCTTGCCTGCAGTGGTGACTGCAGACCTGCGCCTGAACGACCCCCGTTTCGTCAAGCTGCCTAACCTGATGATGGCCAGGAAAAAACCGATTGAAAACCTCAATGCTGCCGAGTTGGGCGTAGATGCCGCACCGCGCCTGAAGCTGCTACAGGTGACAGAACCGCCAGCCAGAAAACCTGGCATCAAGGTTGGCAGTGTTGCCGAGCTATTGAGCAAATTGCGCTCCCATGAAGGAATACAACTATGAAAACCCTGATTCTGGCCGAACACGATGGTCGTCAACTTAACTCTGCTGTCAGCCAGGCAGTCACTGCGGCACAGTTGTGGAATGCGCCTATCCATGTGCTGGTTGTCGGCGCTGGAGCTATCGCCCAACAGGCCGCTGCCATTCACGGGGTGGAGCGCGTCATTCATGTAGATGCTGCCCATCTGGCCCACCCCTTGGCGGAGGATGTGGCCAACCTGCTGGTTGCCATAGAGCAGGAATATATAGAGCGGGAATACCAAGTGATACTGGCCGCGCATTCCTCTTTCAGCCGCAATATTCTGCCGCGTGCAGCTGCGTTGCTGGATGTGGCGATGATTTCAGATGTGCTGGAAATCAAAGCGGATAATACTTATGTGCGTTCTATCTATGCCGGAAACATCCATACCACTATCCAGAGCACTGATGCTCTGCAGATATTGACCGTGCACAGCAGCAATTTTGCGGCAGCTGGCATTGGTGGTAGTGCGGAGGTCGTTAGCATTGAAGCGCCAGCTGCCTTTGTCGGCACACGCTGGCTATCTGAAACGCGCAGCCAATCCGACAGGCCTGCTTTAAGTTCAGCCAAAATAGTGGTGTCCGGCGGCAGGTCCTTGGGCAGTGCCGAGAAGTTTGAGCAAGTGTTATCACCACTGGCTACCAAACTCGGTGCGGCCTTGGGTGCCACCCGCGCTGCCGTAGATGCCGGCTTTGCTCCCAACGATATCCAGGTGGGTCAGACCGGCGTAGTAGTTGCACCCGAGCTTTATATCGCCGTTGGTGTATCCGGTGCGGTGCAACATACCTACGGCATGAAAGACAGCCGCATCGTTGTCGCCATTAACCAGGACCCGGATGCGCCTATCTTCCAGGTCGCCGATTACGGACTGGTGGCTGACCTGTTTGAAGCCGTACCGGCACTTACCGCAGCTGTTCAATAATGCCGTTCATCAAAAATTAAATAACATACAAGAAAAGAAACCATGAGCACATTTGCTACCGAACGCGTATTGAGCGTTCATCACTGGAATGACAGCCTGTTTAGTTTCAAGACTACACGCGACCCTGGTTTGCGTTTCGAAAACGGCCAGTTCGTCATGATAGGCCTGCAAGTCGAAGGCCGTCCGCTGGTGCGCGCCTACAGTATTGCCAGCCCCAACTATGAAGAGCATTTGGAGTTTTTCAGCATCAAGGTGCCGAATGGCCCGCTGACCTCGCGCTTGCAACACCTGAAAGTGGGCGATGAGTTACTGGTCAGCCGCAAGCCTACCGGTACGCTGGTCATCCATGATCTCAAGCCCGCAAAAAATCTTTACTTCCTGTCGACCGGCACAGGCCTGGCGCCATTCATGAGCCTAATCCAGGATATCGAAGTGTACGACCGCTTTGAGAAAATCGTGCTGATACATGGCGTGCGTTATGTGAGTGAGCTGGCGTATACAGATTTCATAGAAAAAGAATTACCGAACAACGAATTTTTTGGTGAGGAGGTCCGCAATAAGCTGATCTACTACCCGACCGTGACTCGCGAGCCATTTCGCAACCAGGGCCGCCTGACGGACCTTATCAATTCCGGCAAGCTGTTCGATGATATTGGCTTGCCGCCAATTAACCCGAGCGATGATAGAGCCATGATCTGCGGTAGCCCACAGATGTTGGCAGATACCGCTGCCTTGCTTGATGCTAGAGGTTTTGTGGTTTCGCCGCGTATAGGCGAGCCCGGAGATTATGTGATCGAGCGCGCGTTTGTAGAAAAATAACCAGGTTGGATTTGTAATCGCTACACAGTCAGGCGTTAAGTGGAACTTAACGCCTGATCCAGCTTTACTATCTGAAATGCTAAGCAACTGATTTGTCTACCCGTAATTCCATCAAGATAAAAATCTAATAATAATCCTCACTTTTGCACTAGCAAATTACAAAAATTAAGGTAATATGGCGGCCTTCGTGAGGACTGGGTGCTTAGCTCAGTTGGTAGAGCGTCGCCCTTACAAGGCGAATGTCGGCGGTTCGACCCCGTCAGCACCCACCAGTTTTTTCGAAGCGCTGTTGTTGTTTAACAGTAAGGAGTGGTAGTTCAGTTGGTTAGAATACCGGCCTGTCACGCCGGGGGTCGCGGGTTCGAGTCCCGTCCACTCCGCCAACCACCTTTAAGTCCGTGCATCAGTGCGGCACACGCCATAGATACCAAGCCGCAATACTTCGATAGGGGCTCCAGGCCTCTCCCAAAGTTGTTATCTGCCTGCTGGTGGGTGGTGTATCCATTGATTTCAAGCGCTTGTAGCCATCCTTAACGCCAAAATCGTCTGCGGGCAATATATCAAGCCGGCCGAGCGTAAATATCAGCAGCATCTCCACCGTCCAGCGACCGATGCCTTTCAAGGTGACCAATCTCTCGATCAATTCATCGTTGGTCATGGTGTCCGCTTCATCTCGCCCCGGCACCAGGCCACTCAATGCCGCACTGGCTATGCCTTGTATTGTTGCTATCTTGCGCGCAGAAAAACCACAGGCGCGCAGCTGGTCGAACTCTGTTGCTAACAGTTGCTCAGGAGTGGGAAACTGGCCGGAGTAAAGTGCCAGCATGCGCGCGGTAATGGCTGCAGCTGCCCGCCCATGTAATTGCTGATAGGCCACAGCGCGTACCAGTGATTCGTAAGGCCCTTGCTCAAGCTTTACTTCCAGCAGGCATGGCCCCACAGTTTCAATCAGGCGCGCCCAGTCACTATCTATCAAGGATAGGAAATCAGTTGCTGCTTGATATGGATCGGCGATGGCGTGGTGAATATTTTGGTCGATGGTTTTCATAGTCAGGCATTAAGGTATTGAATCAATTATAGCTAGAACCTATCAACGCTAATGCGCGAATTCAAAAGCAAGACTCGGAGTGTGCGCTAATCAAGGCATGGATAAAGTGGCGTTCATCGTGTGTATGATTGCAGAGGCAACCAGATGAGCAACGCAAGTCAAATGAAAGTATCAGACAAAAACGCACAACTAGCTTATGCCGCCGAGCACGACCCGCGCTGGGTTTCTGTGGTCGCGCGCGACATCAAGGCTGACGGCACTTTCTACTATTCAGTCAGGACGACAGGCGTCTATTGCAAGCCTTCTTGCGCAGCGCGTAGGGCGCGGCCGGAGAATGTACAGTTCCATGCCACTTTAGAACAGGCAGAGCAGGCAGAGCAGGCAGAGCAGGCAGAGCAGGCAGAGCAGGCAGAGCAGGCAGAGCAGGCAGAGCAGGCAGAGCAGGCAGGCTTCCGCCCCTGCAAACGCTGCAAGCCGGATCAGCCAGCACTTGCCGAGCAGCATGCGGCTATTATGGCGAACATCTGCCTGCAGATAGAACGCTCGGAAACGCTTATTCATCTTGGTGGGCTGGCCAGAAGTGCGGGCATGAGTATTTATCATTTTCACCGTGTGTTTAAAGCCGTTACCGGCCTAACCCCCAAAGCTTACTCGGACGCACACAGGGAACTGCGTGTGAGAAGCGAGCTGGGCAAGGACGGCACTGTGACCGATGCGATTTACGAGGCTGGGTACAACGCTAACAGTCGTTTTTACGAGAAATCCAAGCAGGTTTTGGGCATGACCCCCGGCAATTACCGCGCTGGTGGGGCCAATGTCGAGATTAGATTTGCCGTCGGCGAATGTGCCTTGGGCTCAATTTTAGTAGCCAGTACTGAGATTGGTGTATGTGCAATATTTCTTGGGAACGATCCCGACCAGCTTGCACGTGACTTGCAGGATGCATTTCCACGTGCGCATCTGACTGGTGGCGATGGTGATTTTGAGCAGTTGATTGCCAAAGTAGTGGGCTATATCGAGTCGCCAGCCACAGCTTCAGAATATTTTCGCCATTTGCCACTGGATATCCGCGGTACGGCTTTTCAGCAACTGGTATGGCTGGCTTTACGCCAGATACCAGCGGGTAAGACGGTAAGCTATACCGACATTGCCCGCCTGATATGCGCACCCAAAGCCGTGCGTGCAGTCGCTGGCGCTTGTGCAGCCAATACACTGGCAGTGGCTATTCCTTGCCATCGGGTGGTAAGGAATGACGGTGCCATATCTGGCTATCGATGGGGGGTGGAGCGTAAGCAGGCATTACTTGCGCTGGAGGCCAAGGAAACTAAAGCGATTAAATAAAAATAAAAAGGCCAACTGGTATCCAGTTGGCCTTTTGCAGTCAGGTTTTAGGCCTGAATATTATGCGAAGTTCGCAGAAGCAAAATCCCAGTTAGCCAATGAAGCCAGGAATGTTTCAACAAACTTTGGGCGCGCATTGCGGTAATCGATGTAGTAGGCATGCTCCCACACGTCGATAGTCAGCAAGGCCTTGTCGCCAGTGGTCAGCGGAGTACCTGCCGGGCCCATGTTGACGATATCGACTGAACCGTCAGCCTTTTTCACCAGCCATGTCCAGCCGGAACCGAAGTTACCGACAGCAGAAGCCTGAAACGCCTTCTTGAACTCGTCAAAAGAGCCCCATTTTGCGTTGATGGCGTCAGCCAGCGCGCCAGTAGGAGCGCCGCCGCCGCTAGGCTTCATGCAGCTCCAGAAAAAAGTGTGGTTCCACACCTGGGCTGAGTTGTTGTAAATGCCGCCGGAAGATTTTTTGATGATTTCTTCCAGGGTGCTGTTTTCAAACTCGGTACCCTTGATCAGGTTGTTGAGGTTGGTCACATAGGCTTGATGATGCTTGCTGTAGTGGTAGTCGAAGGTTTCTTCGGAGATGTGGGGTGCTAAAGCGGTTTTAGCATAAGGTAATGCTGGTAGTTGGTGTTCCATGACAGTCCTTTAGAAAATGAAGAAAGTTTCCACATTTGTGCTTTGATACTCAAGGCGATACTTCAAGCCCGATTTTGCCACAAGATGTAAGTGATAAAAACTGCTATATGGTTAGGGATTATACGCAATACCAGCTCCATCGATGTTCGTTGGCGCACAAAGTGGGAGCTACTTCTTGCGTGCTCTCGGGTGTGTGGCATCATAAACCTTGGCTAAGTGTTGAAAGTCCAGATGCGTGTACACCTGCGTGGTACTGATATTGGCATGTCCCAACATTTCCTGCACTGCACGTAGATCACCGCTAGATTGCAGCACATGCGTTGCAAAACTATGACGCAGCATGTGCGGATGCATATTGCTGTTGATGCCTTGCTTGATGGCCCATTCCTTGAGCCGGTACTGTACCGCGCGGGCACTGATACGGCGGCCTTGCTGGGTGATAAACACGGCATGTGCATCGGCTTGGGCAATCTGCGCACGGGCTTGCAGCCACTGCTGCATGGCGCTTATGGCATGGCTGCCCATGGGTATGATGCGGGTTTTATTGCCCTTGCCGGTGACGGTTACCGTACCTTCTGCAAAATCCAGTGCGTCTATATCCAGACCGATAAGCTCGGCAAGCCGTAACCCTGATGAATAAAAAAGCTCGACAATTGCGTGGTCGCGTAGCGTGAGCATATCGTCGCCTTCCAGACTGACAAACTTAACACTCTGGTCTATGGAAAGTGCCTGCGGCAGGGTTTTAGGCGCTTTTGGCGCCTTCATGCCTATGCATGGATTGTTGCTGAAATCGCGATGCTGGATAAGGTAATTGAAAAAGCCGCGCCAGGAAGAAAGCATGCGCGCAATACTTTTTCCTCCCAGATTGCGCCCGTGCAGCGTACCAATAAAGCGCCGGATATTGGCTGGCTGGATTTCAGTTAGCGGCTGCTCGCCAGTGAGCTCAAGCAGCACTTTGATATCTCGTGCGTAATTTTCCCGGGTGAGTGGGCTTAAGCCGCGCTCAAAAGTCAGGTGATCGAGATAAGGAGCTAAATAATCCACTGCATCTGTTAGCCGATATAGCGCAACAGTGATGCACTGACCAGTTCACCTATGCGCTTGAGGTACATAGTGCCCATGTCGGGATAAAAACGTTTTTCATCGTCTGAAGCAATGGCAAGCAAACCAAATACTTTTTCGCCACGTAGCGCAATCAGCGCGAAAGATTTTGGCGCAGCATTCTCACCGAACCAGCTGTTGATATCCAGTCCTGGTTTGTTGCCGCAGTAAGGTTCTACCAGGCCATCTGCCCATTGGCTGAGTTCTTTATCCACGGGCTGAAAAACGGGGTTACCCACATGGTTGCTGTTCTGCGGGGTAGCCCAGATGCGCAAGCCGGCATAAGGTACGGCAAAGTCTTCACGCAAGGAGTCCAGGGTAGACCCAAGCGCCATTAGCGAACCAGCCTGGGGCGCAGCAAAATCCTCACGCAGCGTTTGCATGAGGATAGGTACCAGCACCTCGAAGTGTTGTGCGGCAAGCAGGCCCAAGCTCAATCGGTGCACTTTGGCGCTGATAGTGTCGTTTTCCTGGCCGTATTGCAAAAAGTCGGACAGTTTTGTTTCAAGTGCACGAATCTTGTCGCGCTGCGTTTGTTGCTGCCTTTCAGCCAATGACACGGTGCCGCTACCGTGTGGGCTGGGCAAATGCATCATGGCCAGCAGGTCAGGGTGTTGCTCGAAAAACTGCGGGTGATTGCGCAGGTAGGCGGTGATTTGTTCTTCAGGGGCCTGGCTAGTTTCCATCGTTATTCCTTCGGTCATGATTTTGTACGCGCTAATTTTTTATAAAGTATTAAATGTTAATTTTGAAGGTGGATAGTACCTTCAAATACCGGCTCGGCAGGCCCTGTCATCCATACCGGCGAGCTATCTCCAGCCCAGCGTATCGACAGTTCGCCACCCCGCATGCTGACGTTGACCGGCGACTGCAAAACTCCTGAACGTATGCCTGCCACCACGGCAGCACAGGCGCCGCTGCCACACGCCAGGGTTTCTCCGCTGCCGCGCTCGAACACGCGCAGGCGGATGTTATGCTGATCCACAATCTGCATAAACCCGGCATTCACACGCTGCGGAAAGCGAGGATGTGACTCTATGATAGGCCCTTGCTGCCCGACGGGTGCGCTATCGACATTATCAACGATTTGCACGGCATGCGGGTTGCCCATGGAAATAGCCGAAATAGTGACTGCCATGCCTGCCACATCCAGTGGGTAGGTAAGCGCGGCTTCCTCGGCGAGGAAGGGGATGTCGGCCGGGGTAAAACGGGGTGCTCCCATATTCACGGTGACTTGCTGGTTGGTTTCCAGCGTCAGGTAAATGACACCACGTGCAGTTTCCACGCTGATCTCGGTTTTGTGGGTGAGGCCTTTATCATGCACAAAGCGTACGAAGCAGCGCGCCCCATTACCGCATTGCTCAACCTCGCCGCCATCGGCATTGAAGATGCGATAGCGAAAATCCACATCAGGCTGGGTAGGGCGCTCGACCAGCAATAGCTGGTCGCAGCCTATACCAAAGTGCCTGTCGGCAAGCTGGCATATCTGCTCGGTGCTCAGATGGATATCCTGGCTGTAACTATCGATGACAACGAAATCATTGCCTATGCCCTGCATTTTAGTAAATGTGATTTGCATGCTTTAAGTGACTTTCAAGGCTGTTTGAATCGCCTGTAACTCCATAAATATTGTTCGGGGCGCTGGCGCACCAGTCGCTCTATGCCAAGGTTGATGTTTTGCGGCGTGGCTACTGCGTTGAGCGGCTCGATATGAATGATATAACCTCTGCCCCACGACAGCCTTTCGCCGAATGCCAGCAACACTTTGGCATTAGTGGTTTCGGCCAGCTTGCTTACCAGAGTCATAGTGTAAGCGGGTTGACCAAAAAAATCTGCCCAAACGCCATCGCCCAGTTCTGGCACCTGATCCGGCAGTATGCCTACCGCTTCACCGTTGCGCAGGGATTTTAGCAGGGTGCGCACGCCACGCATGTTGGTGGGGGCAAGTTTAAGCTGGCGCTGGCTGCGGCCTGCTTCAATCAAAGGGGCGAGCCAGCCCTGTTCTGTGGGTTTAAACAGTACGCTGATCGGGTGTTGTTGGGCATAGTATTGCGCCGTGATTTCAAAGCAGCCGAGGTGCGGGGTGAGGAAAATAATGCCGCGTTTTTCGGCCAGGGCGGCTTCTACGTGTTGCCAGCCGTCACAGCGCTTGACCCACTTCAAGGCTGATGCCGGGTTCCTGAACCAGATGGCGAAACTCTCGGCAATACCTTTGCCGGTTTCTTTGATGGATAGCCGAACTAACTGGCGATGGGCTGGCCCATCTTGGGCAATGTTGACGGTTAGCAGATGGTTGCGGACGCGCCTGGAAAACTTTTTATCGAACAGATACATGATCCAGCCAACCAGTATGCCAAGCGCATGAATCATGGGGAGTGGCAGGCTGGCATAAATCCGCAGTAATGCTGTAAGCATGAATTTCTTTTTGAACCCTGAGTAATTTGTTATTCTAGCAATCTTTTTGCAAACGATAGACTATCTGATGAGTGAATATTTATTTACCTCGGAATCCGTATCCGAAGGCCATCCTGACAAAGTAGCGGATCAAATCTCCGATGCTATCCTGGATGCCATCCTGGCGCAGGATCCCACTGCTCGCGTCGCGGCAGAAACCCTGACGAATACTGGCTTGGTAGTACTGGCCGGTGAAATCACCACGACCGCGAATGTCGATTACATCAAGGTTGCGCGTGAAACCATCAAGCGTATCGGCTACGACAATACCGACTATGGTATCGACTACAGGGGTTGCGCCGTATTGGTGGCGTATGACAAGCAGTCGCCGGATATCGCCCAAGGGGTTGATGGCGCACATGATGACCCGTTGGATCAAGGCGCTGGTGACCAGGGCCTGATGTTCGGTTATGCGTGCGATGAAACGCCGCAGTTAATGCCTTTACCGATCTGGCTATCACATCGCCTGATGGAGCGTCAGTCACAATTGCGCAAGGATGGGCGTTTGCCATGGCTGCGTCCTGATGCCAAATCCCAGGTGACCATCAAGTACGTGGATGGCAAGCCATATGCGATTGATACCGTCGTGGTTTCTACCCAGCATGCCCCTGAGATGGAGCTGGATGCAATACGTGAAGCGGTCATTGAGGAGATCATCAAGCCGGTATTGCCCAAGGAGCTGATCAAGGGCGATATCAAATATCTAGTCAACCCTACTGGCCGTTTCGTTATCGGTGGCCCGCAAGGGGATTGTGGTTTAACTGGTCGCAAGATTATTGTTGATACCTACGGCGGCGCAGCTCCTCACGGTGGTGGCGCGTTCTCGGGCAAGGATCCATCCAAGGTCGACCGTTCTGCTGCCTATGCTGGCCGCTATGTTGCCAAGAATATCGTAGCTGCTGGTCTGGCATCACGCTGCCTGGTACAAGTGAGCTACGCCATCGGTGTGGCCCGGCCTACCAGCGTCATGGTAGAAACCTACGGAACTGGCAAGGTTTCTAATGAAGTGCTTACCCAACTGGTACTTGAGCATTTCGACTTGCGTCCCAAAGGTATCGTTAAAATGCTGGACCTGCTGCGCCCCATCTACCAGAAAACGGCGGCATACGGCCACTTTGGCCGTGATGAGCCGGAGTTTACCTGGGAAGCCCTTGATAAGGCATCTGCATTAAAGGCGGCAAATTAGCATTCAATTCTGACTATGGTGCACACAAAAATGTAGGTACCATAGTCAGTAATATGCTGAAAACTATCCCTACTAAGCAAGTCAGACTGGGCATGTTTGTCCAGGAGATGAAAGGCTCATGGATAGATCACCCGTTCTGGCGCAAGTCCTTTGTGCTGGAAGACCCCGAAGACCTTAAAAAATTACGTGCCAGCAAAATCCAGGCGATAGTGATTGATACCTCAAAAGGTATCGATGTGATCGAAGAGCCTGCGACGCCAGTCGATACTCCAGAACCCATACCCGTTGTTGAGCCTCCTGTTGAAGCTCCCCCGCCTTTACAAAAACGAGCTCACCGCACCACGGCAAGTGAGGAGCGTGCACAGGCAATGAAGCTCTTGAAAGCCTCAAAAGCTGCAGTCGCTTCAATGTTTGAAGAGGTGCGCATGGGCAAGGCTATTAATGCACATGATGCGATGCCGCTGGTGGATGAGATTACCGCCTCGGTCTCGCGTAATGAGAGTGCACTGATTAGCCTGGTTCGCTTGAAGAACAAGGATGATTACACCTACATGCACTCTGTTGCCGTATGTGCAATGATGGTGGCCCTGGCCCGTGAGCTTGAGCTTTCTGCAGAGGAGACTAAAGAGGCAGGTCTGGCCGGTTTGCTGCATGACATAGGCAAGATGGCTGTGCCGCAAGAGATTCTGGATAAGCCAGGGGCGCTGACTACTGAGGAGTTCGAGCAGGTTAAGCTCCATCCTGTTCGTGGTTATGAACTATTGCAGCAGGTCAGTAATGTGGGTGAAATAGCGCTGGATGTTTGTTTGCATCACCATGAAAAAATAGATGGCAGTGGTTATCCCGATAGACTTTGTGCCGATCAGATCAGTGTGTTTGCCAAGATGGGAGCCGTTTGTGATGTCTACGATGCGATAACTTCGAACCGCCCATATAAAGCCGGATGGGAGCCCGGAGTCTCGCTGCAACGCATGGCAAAGTGGAACAACCATTTTGATCAGATTGCATTCAAGGCCTTTGTTAAAAGTGTAGGTATTTATCCCATCGGTTCCTTGGTAAAGCTTAAATCTGGTCGCCTGGCGGTGGTCATAGATCAATCGCCCAAGTCTCTACTGATGCCGGTAGTCAAAGTATTTTTTTCGACTAAATCTAAAACTCGCATTCCAATGGAAATTCTGGATTTATCGAGGCCTATGGCACAAGACCAGATTATTGGTCATGAGGACCCTTTATTATGGGGAATTCATGACGTTAATGAACTTTGGAGCCATAGTGAACTTTAGGGCCTATGGCTACTCCTAGCATCGGTTTGTACGAAATAAAATATCGCGTATAATCCACCACTTCCGAGGAGCGCTGCGAGAGGTTTTCTCCCAGGCTCGGAAAAATGCAGTAAACGGCGCTCACCTTAACTAACCCGTGCCGGACACGGGATGTGGGTGAGCAAAGTGTCTTGTAGTAGTAAATACGACCTTCCCAGCCCCTTCCCTCCGGCCACAAATTCAAGGATACACAACATGAATACTGTGGCTGACATCAAAGACTATGTTATTGCCGATTTGAGCCTTGCTGCCTGGGGCCGCAAAGAGATTGCCATTGCCGAAACTGAAATGCCGGGATTAATGGCAATTCGCGAAGAGTACGCGCTTACCAAGCCATTAAGGGGCGCGCGTATTACCGGCTCTTTGCACATGACTATCCAGACCGCTGTGCTGATCGAAACCCTGAAGGATCTGGGTGCAGACGTGCGCTGGGCCTCCTGTAATATTTACTCAACTCAAGATCATGCCGCAGCGGCGATTGCTGAAGGCGGTACGCCGGTGTTTGCCGTGAAGGGCGAGACACTTGAGCAGTATTGGGATTACACCCACCGCATATTTGAGTGGACCGATGGTGGTTACACCAACATGATTCTGGATGATGGTGGCGATGCTACTTTGCTGCTGCATCTGGGGACTAATGCAGAAAAAGACCTGTCATTGCTGAGCAGCCCGAGTTCAGAGGAAGAAGTCTGCCTGTTCAATGCCATCAAGGCGAAACTGGCGGTTGACCCAACCTGGTACTCTACCCGCCTGGCGCATATCAAGGGCGTGACAGAAGAAACCACTACCGGCGTGCATCGTTTGTATCAGATGCATAAAGAAGGCCGCCTGGCTTTCCCGGCAATTAACGTGAACGACTCTGTGACCAAATCGAAATTCGACAACCTGTATGGCTGTCGTGAGTCGCTGGTAGACGGCATCAAGCGTGCCACCGATGTGATGGTTGCCGGTAAAGTCGCTGTTGTTGCAGGGTATGGCGATGTGGGTAAAGGTTCTGCCCAGGCACTGCGTGCCTTGTCAGCCCAAGTATGGGTTACTGAAATCGACCCGATTTGTGCCCTGCAAGCAGCGATGGAAGGTTATCGTGTAGTCACCATGGATTACGCTTGCGAGCATGCCGATATTTTCGTCACGGCGACAGGCAATTATCATGTCATTACACATGACCACATGGCCAAGATGAAAGATCAGGCGATAGTATGCAACATCGGCCACTTTGACAATGAGATCGATGTGGCTTCACTTGAGAAATACGAGTGGGATGAAATCAAGCCGCAGGTTGATCACGTGATTTTCCCTGATGGCAAAAAAATCATCCTGCTGGCTAAGGGCCGTCTGGTGAATCTGGGCTGTGGTACTGGCCACCCAAGTTATGTGATGAGTTCCTCATTTGCTAATCAGACGATTGCGCAGATCGAGCTATTCACCAATCTTGATCAGTATCCGGTTGGCGTTTACACCTTGCCCAAGCATCTGGATGAGAAAGTTGCCGTGCTGCAATTGAAAAAGCTCAATGCAAGGTTGACCGAGCTTACCGATCAGCAAGCTGCGTATATCGGGGTGTCAAAACAAGGCCCTTACAAGCCAGATAGTTATCGTTACTAATCAGGAGCAAGCTGGCATCCGGAGGTTTCGGGTGCCAGCCGTTGTCTTCTTGAAGGAGTAGTTATGAAGTTGCTCATAGTCTGGTTGTTGAATGCATTGGCCTTATTGGCTGTGGCTTATTTATTGCCGTCCATCCATGTGGCGGGTTTCACTGCCGCACTGATTGCCGCAGCGGTGATTGGTCTGGTCAATATTTTAATCAAGCCGGTATTGGTGCTGCTGACCTTACCAGTGACTATCCTGACTTTAGGCCTATTTATCTTTGTGATTAACGGACTCTTGTTCTTTTTCGTTGGGCATTTGCTGCAAGGCTTTGAGGTGACCAGCCTGCTGGCAGGCATATTGGGAGCGTTGCTGTACAGCCTGATCTCCTGGGTGTTAACTGCCCTGGTACTCGGTGATTGACTGCAGCACTGGTAACTATTAATGAATAATATAAAAAATCCTATGATCAGTTTTGAATTCTTCCCTCCAAAAACGGCGGAGGGTATCGCCAAGCTGCGTGAGACGCGCAAGCAATTGACGCTGTTACAACCTAAATTTTTCTCTGTTACCTTTGGTGCCGGCGGCTCTACACGTGATCGTACGCTGGAAACCGTGTTGGAAATTCAAAGTGAAGGCCTGGAAGCTGCGCCGCATATCTCCTGCATTTCCTCCAGCAAAGAAGAAATCGTCGCTTTGCTGACTGAGTATCGTAAGCATGACATTCGCCGCCTGGTTGCTTTGCGTGGCGACCTGCCTTCAGGAGAGGCGAGCACAGGTGATTTCCGTCATGCTGATGAACTGGTGGCATTCATTCGCCAAGAGACTGGCGACTCGTTCCAGATAGAGGTTGCGGCGTATCCAGAGTTTCATCCCGAGTCACGCTCGCCTGCCTCAGATTTAAAGTATTTCAAGCACAAGGTGGATGCCGGTGCTAACGCTGCCATTACCCAGTATTTTTATAATGCTGACGCTTACTTCCAGTTCATTGATCAGTGTGACGCACTTGGCATCACTATTCCGATCGTCCCCGGCATTATGCCGATATACAACATCACGCAGCTATCGCGTTTTTCAGATGTGTGCGGTGCCGAGATTCCTCGCTGGCTGCGACTCAGGTTGCAGGATTATGGTGATGATATTGCTTCGATTCGTGAGCTTGGGGTAGAGGTGGTGACGGGGCTTTGTGAAAAGTTGTTGGCGGCCGGTGCGCCGGGCTTACATTTCTACACCCTGAATCAGGCCGGCATTATAACGACTATTGCCAATAACATTGGCTTGGGCGCCAAGCGCTAAAGCTAGCACTTGGCGTGAATTTCTAAAGGTGCAGGGCTGTTAGTGCAGGGTTGGGCTATTATCGCCAAACACGGCATCTTCTACAAACAGGTAGTCATTCGCTTTGCCCTGATTCCATAAGGCCATCAGCACGATCCAGCGAGTTTCCTCTATGCTGACTTCTGGCTGCGGCAACGCCATGGCGCGGTCTATCACCAGTTCGCGCTGGCTGGGGTTAAGTATATTGGCTTGTTCCAGAAACATCATGAAACTCAGGCTTTCTGAGCTGATTTTCTTGGTTTCAATATCGGCATAAATGCGCATGCCCAAGCCATGTCCTGCTGAGGCATTGCTGGCCTGATCGGTCATTTCTTCCAGTGCGGTGAACCAGTCAAAAGCACCATTAATGTCATCGGTGTCAAAGCCTGCGGCGAATAGTTCTTTTGCAAGTGTGTTTTGGTCGGGACGTATATCGACTTCAAAGTAATTTTCAAACATGTAAACCAAGACTTCGAACATGGATTCCCCATTCCGGGCGCCCCTAAAGATTCCAACTCGGTCGCGATATTGCTGCTTTGTTTTATCGCTTAGAATTCTGAATTTTTAGAAGCACCCTAAAAGTTAGCCAAAAAATTAAAATTAGGCGATACGCTGGTAACGCCCCCCCGGTAAAGAGGCTACTTTATTCTCTAACTCCAGCACCAACAGCATGGCGGAAAGGTGCTCGCTCGTCAAGCCACTGCGCTCAACTAGGGACTCCATGCTGACAGGATCGTAACCTATGCATTTCAACAGAGGATCTTCTTGTGAGGCAGTATCGGCAGGGCTTCCAGGCAGTGCTTCGGGCATGTTGCTGCCCAGTTCATCCAGAATGTCTTGAATGTTGTCTACGAGCTTGGCACCCTGTTTAATCAGTTCATGACAGCCTTTGGACGTGGGTGAGTGTATCGAACCGGGAATGGCAAAGACTTCACGGCCCTGTTCGGCGGCTAATCTGGCTGTAATCAGTGAGCCACTCTGCACATTGGCTTCTACAACCAGGCAGCCCAATCCCAGCCCGCTGATAATGCGATTGCGGCGCGGAAAGTTTTGCGCGCGCGAGGGTGTGCCGAGCGCAAACTCGGAAATAATCACCCCGCGCTCAGCGATGTGGTGGGCAAGTTCGCGATGCCTGGCGGGATAAACAATATCCAGCCCAGTGCCCACCACTGCAATGGTGGCACCGTTGGCTTTTAGTGCACCGCGGTGGGCTGCACCGTCAATACCAAGTGCCATTCCGCTGACAATGGTAAACCCTTGCTGACATAAGGCCTGGGAAAAATCTTCGGCATTTTTTTCGCCTTGATGTGATGCGTTACGACTGCCTACCACCGCGATAGCACGCGAGTTCAGCCAGTGCAAATGGCCTTTGGCATACAGGATAGGCGGTGGGTCTGGGATTTCCAGCAGGGCGCGTGGATAATCGGCATCGGCTAGGGTAATCACGAAGTTATTGGCTTGCTCCAGCCATTTCATGGTTGGTGCTGCGCTTGCCAGATCTGGGCCAGCGCTGATTTGTCTGGCTACGGGCTCTGAGACAACCGCGGATAGCTGAGGGTAGCTGCGGGCATAAATTTGCTCAGGACTGCCAAAAGTTTGCAGCAGATGGCATAAGCCCTGTGGGCCCAAGCCATGTATCTGGGTTAGGCATATCCACAGTGCAACGTCATTTTCTGTTACAGATACATCAGCTGTGGGTGCCATGAGCGCGAGCAGGCTTTGGTGTTAAGGTTTCTCCACCACATCAAGCACTCTCACAGGCTCGGTTGCCTGCATAATGAGACCGTAGGATACCTTGTCGAAGGTGCGGAATATCATGACCAGACCGACGCGCTCGTTAGGTAACCTCATATAAGCGCCGCTGGTTTCATCTTCTTTGGCTTGTTCTTTTGCATCCTTGTCACTCTTTGAGTAGTCCAGCAGGCGTCTGCTCGGATCGACTTTCAGGGTGTCTTTGAACTCCTCCCATCTTCCCTTGGGCTTGGGTGCATTGGGATTTTTAATCAGGGCACCCTGGCGATTAATGGCCAGCACATGCCCCACCTCAATTCCATCGGCGGAGCCGCGGTTAATCGCAATGATGGAGTTGCGCCCGGTTTCAGCCAGACCACCGTTGATAGAGATTATGCGTCCGGTAATCTCTGCCTCTGGCGCATGAGGGGCATAACTGAATTCCATCGCCTGAGGCACGAGTATCAGCTTGTCCTTGGCAAAAATCTCTTCTTTAGCCGATACAACAGTGCCGCTCGCAGGCTCACCATACTTGGTGAGTTGTGCATCTCCCAGGTAGATGGCTTCAGTGCCCAGCACTTCTTTGGTATCAGGGTCTATAAGGTTTTTGCCTGGCCGATAAACATTCCAGGACAGACCGGCACCTTCTTCGATTTTGTTGATGTAGATGCGACTGCCAGGGCTTAAAATGACGCGATTATCTTGTCCGGCAATAATGGATGGTGAATTATCCAGCTCGCCCTTCTCAATGACTAGTGGGCGGGTTAGGAATGGTGCGATAATACTGGGCGAAATCGATGGGATAGCTTCCTTATTCAGGGCCTCTTCACGAATGCCTGGTTGCAGCGTGACGGTTTCACGTAGCAGGCGCAGTTGTGGTTTGCCACTGCTCATATCCAGAAATACTACATCGCCGGGATAAATCAGGTGTGGGTTCTTGATCTGTGCACGATTCATCTGCCATACCTTGGGCCATAACCACGGGTTCTTGAGGAACTTGCCGGAAATGTCCCATAGCGTATCCCCTTTAACCACCACATGGCGGTCTGGGTGGTTAGGTTGTAGCTGTATGTCATCTTTTGTCGCAGGGGCTGCCGCTGCATGTGCTGTCAGGCAACAAATTAATAGCGGCGTTATAATGTATCGAAACATGCTGAAGACCCCTTTATGACTCTTATCGTAATAACGCGGGTTAATTATCCGCGAAGTTGCATTAAATTTTGCATGTAATTCATTCAACAATCAAGCTTTTATGGCAATTTCTTTAATATGGCAATCTTAGACATACTCAATTATCCAGACCCGCGTTTGTATACAATCGCCAAGCCTGTCAAAGAAGTGGATGCCACTATCCGACGCCTGATCGACGATATGGCGGAAACCATGTATGACGCACCAGGCATAGGTTTGGCAGCGACGCAGGTTGATGTCCATCAGCAGATCATCCTTATTGATATCAGTGAAAACAAAAACCAGTTGCAGGTTTTTATTAATCCTAAAATTCTTACCAGCTTCGGTACGCAAGACTACGAAGAGGGCTGCCTGTCAGTGCCGGGAATTTACGACATGGTGACACGCGCCGAAAAAATCACCGTAGAAGCATTAAGCCGGGATGGCAAACCATTTACACTGGAAGCGGAAGGTTTGCTAGCAGTCTGTGTCCAGCATGAAATGGATCATTTGCTTGGCAAGGTATTCGTGCAATACCTGTCGCCGTTAAAACAAACTCGTATCAAGAACAAGATGCAAAAGCGTCAGCGAGGCAGGTAGTGGAACCATTGCGTATTATCTTTGCAGGCACTCCCGAGTTTGCGGTGCCTGCACTTAGCGCGCTGGTCGCTGCCGGACATCAGGTAACGTTAGTGCTTACTCAGCCGGATCGGCCTGCCGGGCGAGGCATGAAGCTGAGGCCTAGTCCCGTGAAAGAGCTGGCGTTACAACATCATATCCCGGTATTCCAACCTGACACCTTGAAGGAAGAGGCTGTTCAGGCACGTATCGCAGCTGAAAATGCTGATGTCATGATCGTGGCGGCTTATGGGCTGATCATTCCAACCAATGTGTTAAACATGCCGCGTATGGGTTGTTTTAATATCCATGCCTCATTACTGCCACGCTGGCGTGGTGCGGCGCCTATCCAGCGCTCAATGCTGGCGGGAGACAAGCAAACCGGCGTCACCATTATGGAGGTGGTTCCTGCGCTGGATGCAGGGGCCATGATCAGCACGGGTGTATTGCCGATAACAGAACGAGATACCGCGCAAACTCTGCACGATGGTTTGGCACACATAGGCGCTGATTTGATGGTGGATGCCATGGCCAGGCTTGCTGCTGAGGGGGAGCTGCAGGCAACTCCACAGGATGAGTCGCTGGTGACATATGCTGCCAAGCTGCAGAAATCGGAAGCGGCTATAGACTGGAATAAAAGTGCCATTGAGTTATCGCAACAGGTGCGCGCTTTCAATCCTTTTCCGGTAGCG
>JBAZTJ010000001.1:0-2740 GCA_041662005.1 Candidatus Methylopumilus sp. | reverse complement strand
CAGCTGAATGGCGAGGTATGTCGTATCTGGATGGCGACAGCCGCAGCAGGAAAAGCCGTGCCCGGCACGGTAGTGGATGTGGCAGACGGCATTGTGGTCGGATGCGGAGAAGGGCTGTTGAACATAGAAGAACTGCAAATGCCGGGCGGTAAACGTATGCGCGCCCGCGACTTTTTAGCTGGACGTGCAATAACGCCAGGCCAGTGCTTTAGCTGAGCGTGTCATGAGTCTTGAATTTTAGCGCATTGAATTTTTGAGACTTGTCCCCATCTAAACAAGCGACTGAAGGTATTTTCAGGATTGATAAAGAGGTAACAAATGGCAGGTAACTGGTTCAAAACAACCATCTTGATGGCAGGTATCGTTGTGCTGTTCGGCATGGTGGGTGCCGCATTAGGGGGGGCTGGCGGGATGCTGATTGCCTTGGGGCTGGCTGCAGCCATGAATGTCTACGCATACTGGTTCTCCGACCAGGCGGTACTCAAAATGTACAACGCCCAGGAAGTGGACGAGAACAGTGCACCCCAGTTTTATCGCATGGTGCGAGAACTGGCGCAGAACGCTCAATTGCCTATGCCCAAGGTGTATATCATAGATGAGGCCCAGCCCAATGCATTTGCCACCGGGCGCGATCCTGAGCATGCAGCAGTGGCAGCCACTACCGGCATCATGCGCATACTGAGCGAGCGCGAACTGCGCGGTGTAATGGCGCACGAGCTGACACATGTTAAACACAGGGATACCTTAATTTCCACTATTTCAGCCACAGTCGCTGGTGCAATCTCTTCTATCGCACAGTTCGGCATGCTGTTTTCGGGCGGCGGACGTGACCGCAATGTGCATCCTGCTGTGGCTATCCTGATCATGATCGTAGCGCCATTTGCTGCGATGCTGATACAGATGGCTATCTCGCGTGCACGTGAGTTTGAGGCTGACAAGGGCGGCGCTGAAATCAGCGGCGACCCCGCTGCGCTGGCCGCTGCCTTGAAGAAGATCCATGACTATGCGCACCAGATACCACTTGAAACCGCAGAAATGCATCCGGAAACAGCACAAATGATGATTATCAATCCATTATCGGCGAACGGCATTAAAGGCCTCTTTAGTACACATCCGCAAACCGAAGAGCGAATCTCCCGGCTGATGGCGATGGTTCGTTGAATATCTCCCAGCAACTGGCGGCAGAGGCCATCCAGCAGGTATTTGCAGGGCGTAATCTCAACACCGGACTGGAAGCTATTTTCCGTACCCATGTCGACATCACCCCACAACAGCGTGCGGTAGCGCAGGATCTGAGCTACGGTACGCTGCGTTTTTATGGGCAGATACAGGCGCTGCTGGCGCAGTTGCTGGAAAAGCCCTTGCAGGACGAACGTTTGCACTGCCTGTTGCTGGTGGCAATTTACCAGTTGCAGCATGACAAAGCCGCGCCGCATACCGTGGTGGATCAGGCGGTAAAAGTAGCCAGCCGCTCGGGGAAGTCCTGGGCAAAAGGCTTGGTGAACGGGGTATTACGCAATTTCTTGCGGCAACGCGAAGCCTTGCTACAAAAGGTGGCAGATAACGAAGTCGCCACCTATTCTTACCCCAAATGGTGGATCAACAAGCTCAAGACACAATACCCGCTGCATTGGCAGGGCATGCTGGTCGCTGGAAATCAGCATCCGCCACTGACGCTGCGTGTTAATCAACGCCGGAACTCGGTTGCAGACTATCAGCAAAAACTAGTTGACCAGGGCATAGAGTCGACCTTGCTGGGTGGTCAGGCCTTGATGCTGACCAAGGCAATCCACGTGGGCCAGATCCCCGGATTTTTTGAAGGTGATGTGTCCGTGCAGGACTATGGTGCACAGTTGGCGGCTGACTTGCTCGATGTACATGATGGCATGCGCGTACTGGATGCCTGTTGTGCCCCCGGCGGCAAAACCGGACATATACTGGAGGCGGCTGATGTTGCCATGACTGCAGTGGATAGCGATGAACTACGTTTGCAACGCACACGGGACAATCTGCAGCGACTGAAGCTTAATGCGGATTTGCTGGTGGGTGATGCCGCATCGAATGAATGGTGGGATGGCGTGCCTTTTGACCGCATTCTTGCTGACGTACCCTGCACAGCATCCGGCATCGTACGTCGTCATGTCGATATCAAGTGGTTACGGCGTGAAGCTGATATCGGCTCGTTTACCAGGCAGCAGGCACTGATTTTGCCAGGGATGTGGCGGCTATTGGCAAAGGGTGGTAAATTGCTTTATGTGACGTGTTCAGTATTTCATGAAGAAAATCAACGTCAAATAGAGCGTTTCCTGGGAGAGCAGGCGGATGCAGAACAATTACCGCTAGCCAGTTTAAAATCAGCTAACATACAAGACGGACAACTACTTCCCTGTGCAGAACATGACGGCTTTTTTTACGCACTATTGCAAAAAAAATAAACTGCCACGGTTTTTAAGCGCCCGGCTGTTGAAAATATGGGCAACTACTGCTTTCTCATTGTTTTTCGCGAGTTATATTCTGGCGGCAAGCAGTTATCTCAATATCAAGGCGGCCGACCTAGTGCCAGCAGACGATGCTTATGCACTGAGCGCGGTTCTGGATATCAACTTTAGTTCGGTAGTGGAAGAGGCGCTTAATAAAGGCGTTCCGCTGACTTTCCTGATCGAATTTCAAGTGGTATCGCCGCGTCGCTACTGGTTTGATGATGAAGTCGTCACCGCGAGCACACAGATCGGAAGAGCAC